>NZ_JBHVFE010000464.1:0-7068 GCF_042801945.1 Kitasatospora sp. NPDC057542 | reverse complement strand
TGGGCCTGCCGGGCGGCTAGCTGGGGGGGGCCGAGCCGGACCCGGGGGGGGCGCAAGTCGGGCGCACCGCCGAGGCCGGCCCGGTAGTCGGCGGCGGCCTCGGCGGGGCACTCGGCCCGTTCGTGCACCAGGGCGAGGCCGAACCGGGCCGGGGCGAAGTCGGGTTGGACGGTCAGGGCGGCGGCGAACTGCTCCCGGGCCGGCTCGTCGGCTCCGAGCAGCAGGGCGAGCCGGCCGAGGGCGTAGCGGGGGCGGGGGTCGGTCGGGCTCGCCACGACGGCGGCCGCGAGGTCGGCCCAGGCCTCCTCGGTGGCGCCGAGGCGCTGGCGGGCCAGGCCGCGGAAGAGCAGGCCGTCGGTGCGCAGGGCCTGGCCGCGCCCCCACGGGGAGGGCTCGCCGGGGCCGCGGCGCAGCGCCTCGTCGAAGGCGGTGACGGCGGGTTCGTCGCGGTGCAGGGCGTACAGCTGGGCGCCCCAGCGGAACCACAGTTCGCTGCTGCCGGCCGGGGCCGCGGCGGCGAGCAGGGCCTCGGCCTCGGCGGCCCGGGCGGTGGCACGCAGCAGGGCGGCGCGGGCGAGCACGGGCCAGTCCCGGCCGGGCAGGGCGGCGAGGGCGCGGGCGGTGACGTGCTCGCGCTGGTCGAGGGCGCCCTCCCGGCAGTGGTACTGCAGCCAGTCGACGGTGCGGGCGGCGGCCTCGGCCTCCTCGCCGGGCTCGGCGCCGGCGGCGGTGGCCTGGAGGAAGGCGAGCAGCGGGCCGAGGTCGCCGTCGGGGGCCTGCATCCGTTCCTCGGCGAGGCGGCGCAGGCTCCACCGGGGCAGTTGCCGGGACGGGTCGGCGAGCAGCGGGTAGGCCTCGCGGTGCAGGGCGAGGGTGGCCTGCTGGTCGCCGGTGGGGACGGTGGCCTCGGCCTGGCCGAGCAGGGCGAGGCCGCGCTGCGGGCGCAGTTCCTCGGGCCCGTCGGCGAGTTCGCGGGCCAGCCGGGCGTAGCGGCGGCGGGCCTGGGCGGCCCGGCCGGCGGCGAGCCGCTCGGCGGCCGCGGCCAGTGCCTTCGCCACCGTCGCGGCGTCCAGGGCCCGTCTGCGGCGGGCCAGCACGACGGCGGCCGCACCGGTCAGCGCCACCACGACCAGCAGCACCGCTAACAGCACCATGCACCGTCCCCCTGCGTTCGGAAACCGCCCGCTCCATGATCAACTCGCTGCGGGCGATCATGAGTTGACGTCGTGTCGTGATGTTGATCGAACGCCATCAGAATAGGCCCTCGACCGGACAGACGAACAGGAAAGAGCACTATCCTGGGCATCACATCAGCAGCAGCACGGCAGCACATCAACAGCGGTCAGAAGCGTCGGGGGTCGTGTGTCCGAGTCGCGTTGGGTGCCCGGGCTCCGGTTCGGGCCGGAGTTCGACCCCGAGCAGTACGAGCTCCTGGAGTTCCACCACCGGGGCGGCGAGGCCGAGGTGTGGCGGGCGGTTCGCACCGGACACAACGGGCGCAAGGAGCTGGTCGCCGCGAAGATCATGCTGGAGCGCGACCCGACCGAGGTGCGGCGCTGGCTCGGCCGCTGGGACGACGTCTCGCACAATGCGCACCGCCTCGGCGTCACCGACCTGGTGGTGCCCAGCTTCCTGCTCGGCCCCTCCCCGCACCGGCCCGGCACCCCGCCTGGCGGCACGCTGCTGGCCTACCAGATCTCACCCTGGGTCGAAGGTGCGTCGCTGCACACGTGGGCGCGCGGCCAGCGCGGTGGCCCGTCGGCGGTGGCCGAGGTGCTGACCCGGCTCTGCCGGATCGTCGACGAGCTGCACCGCAAGCGCTGGGTGCATCGCGACATCTCCCCCGCCAACGTCATGGTGGACGGCCAGGGGCAGGTCAAGCTGATCGACCTGACCTTCCTCGCCCCGCTGGACCACACCCTGACCGTCGCGGTGTTCACCCCCGGGCACGTCCCGCCGGAGGCCGAGCAGGTGGGCGGCTTCCCGACCACCGCCAAGGACCTGTTCGCGGTCGGCACCCTCGCCCGCACCCTGCTGCTGCCCGACCACGGCCGCCTGGACCACCGGCTGGCCGCCGAGCAGGCCCGCGCCGAACTGCTGGCGGCGGGCTACAGCGAGGAGTTGGCGCGCTGGGCCTGCGAGCCGCTGGCCCGCGACCCGGACCGCCGCCCCTCCCCGCTCGGCCCGTGGGCCGAGCGGGGCCGTGAACTGCTGCGCGTCCACCGGCCGGTGGCCCGCACCGCGGGCCTGGCCGTGCTGCCCGACCCGGCCGGGCGGCCGCTGGTGGTCACCGGCGGCGCGGACGGCGCCGCACTGGCCGGGCCGGGCCGGCTCGGCCGAAGGCTCCCGGCAGGCCAGGGCCCGTCCGCTGTACGGGAGTTGGCGGCCGGATGGGCCGGGATCCAGGAGGAGCTGGTGGTCTGGGCCGAGGACCGCGGCGGCACCCTGTGGGCCGGTACGGCGGCCGGCTGGTGGGAGGCGGCGCGCGGGGTCAACGGCCTGGCGGGCGCGGTCGGTTCGGCCGGGGAGATGACGGTCTGGACGGCCGCCGGCGGTGCACTGCGCTCGTACCGCTGGGCGCCCGGCCGTACCCTCACCGGCCAGGAGCACCCCGGCTGCCCGGCCGACCGGGTGCTCGCCGCCGAGGAGGAGCGGCCCGGCGCCTGGCTGCTGCTGGTGGAGCACCGCGAGCGAGTGCTGAGCTGGCGGCCCGGCGCCGCCGGACCGCCCGTCCCGGTCGGCCCGGCCGGCCCGCTGCGCGCCGGGGCGCTGGCCCGTACCTCCGCAGGGCCGCAGGCAGCCACGCTGCGGCCGGACGGCTCGGCCCAGCTGCACACCCTCGGCGCGGCCGGGGCGGGAACCGAGATCGGCGACGGCGAGCCCTCGCTCGGCATCGCCATGGTGGGCCACCGCGGCGGCCCGACCATCGCGCTGGCCGGCGCGGGCGGCGTACGGCTGCGGCTGCCGGCCGGCGGCGCCTCCCGCCGGCCGCGCTGGTGGCGGCCCACGCTGCGCCCGGCCACCCGGGTCGCGCTGGCCATGGGCGACGACTGGCGGCTGTGTCTGGCGGCGGTGGTGGAGGGCGAGTTGCAGGTCTGGCAGGAGGACGCGGCGTACCGCTGGCAGGCGGTGGAGCTGCCGGAGGGGGCGTGATCCGCCGGCGGAAGTCGGCGGCGGCGGACGCGCCGGGGCCCCGGAACCCTGGCGGGGCTCCGGGGCCTCGGCCCGGCGGTGGAGAGTGGCTCGGTTCTTCGGCCGGGGGTTCGGCACCGGCGGCTCAGCGGAAGCGGCGCAGCCGGAGGCTGTTGCCGACCACGAAGACCGAGGAGAAGGCCATCGCGGCCCCCGCGATCATCGGGTTGAGGAGGCCGGCCGCGGCCAGCGGGAGGGCGGCCACGTTGTAGCCGAAGGCCCAGAACAGGTTGCTCTTGATGGTGCCCAGGGTCTTGCGGGAGAGCCGGATGGCGTCCGCCGCGGCCAGCAGGTCGCCGCGGACCAGGGTCAGGTCGCCGGCCTCGATGGCGGCGTCGGTGCCGGTGCCCATCGCCAGGCCCAGGTCGGCCTGGGCGAGCGCGGCCGCGTCGTTGACGCCGTCGCCGACCATCGCCACGACCCTGCCCTCGGCCTGCAGCCGCTTGACGGTGTCGACCTTGTCCTGCGGCATGACCTCGGCGATCACGTGCTCCGGCCCGATGCCCACCTCGGCCGCCACGGCCTCGGCGACCAGCCGGTTGTCACCGGTCAGCAGCACTGGGGTCAGACCCAGTGCGCGCAGCCTGCCGACGGCCTCGGCGCTGGTCGGCTTGACCGCGTCGGCGACCTCCAGCACGGCCCGGGCCTCACCGTCCCAGCCGACCGCGATCGCGGTGCGGCCGGCCGCCTCGGCGGTGCGCTTGGCCTCGGCCAGCGCCTCGGGCAGGTACTGCGACCACTCGTTCAGCAGGGCCTCCCGGCCGGCCACCACGGCGTGGCCGTCCACCACGCCCTGGACGCCCAGGCCCGGGACGTTCTCGAAGCCCTCGACGGCGGGCAGCTCGCCGGCCTTGGCGGCGGCGTTGGCGATCGCCCGGGCGATCGGGTGCTCGGAGGCGTGCTCCAGGGCTCCGGCCAGGCGCAGCGCCTCGGCCTGGTCCACGCCCTCGGCGGCGTGCACCGCGAGCAGGGTCATCTGGCCGGTGGTGACGGTGCCGGTCTTGTCCAGGACGATGGTGTCGACCTTGCGGGTGGATTCCAGGACCTCCGGGCCCTTGATCAGGACGCCCAGCTGCGCGCCGCGGCCGGTGCCGACCAGCAGCGCGGTCGGGGTGGCCAGGCCGAGGGCGCACGGGCAGGCGATGATCAGCACGGCCACTGCTGCCGTGAACGCGGCGGTCCAGCCCTCGCCGGTGCCCAGCCAGTAGCCGAGGGTGGCCACCGCCAGGGTGATCACGATCGGGACGAAGACCGCGGAGATCCGGTCCGCGAGGCGCTGCGCGGCGGCCTTGCCGTTCTGCGCGTCCTCGACCAGCTTGGCCATCCGGGAGAGCTGGGTGTCGGCGCCGACCCGGGTGGCCTCGACCACCAGGCGTCCGCCCGCGTTGACGGTGGCGCCGGTGGCGTTGTCGCCGACCCCGACCTCGACGGGGACGGACTCGCCGGTGAGCATCGAGGCGTCCACCGCCGAGGCGCCCTCCACCACCACGCCGTCGGTGGCGATCTTCTCGCCCGGCCGGACCACGAAGCGGTCGCCCACCGCGAGGTCGGCGATCGGTATGCGCACCTCGGCTCCGCCGCGCAGCACCGTCACGTCCTTGGCGCCCAGTTCCAGCAGCGCCTTGAGGGCGGCCCCGGCGGTGCGCTTGGAGCGCGCCTCGAAGTAGCGGCCGGCCAGGATGAAGGCGGTGACGCCGGCCGCCGCCTCCAGGTAGATGTTGGACGAGCCGTCGCTGCGGGCGATGGTGAACTCGAAGCCGTGCCGCATGCCCGGCATCCCGGCGTCGCCGAAGAACAGCGCCCACAGCGACCAGAGGAACGCGGCGGCGGTGCCGAGCGAGACCAGGGTGTCCATGGTCGCGGCGCCGTGCCGGGCGTTGGTGAACGCGGCCCGGTGGAACGGCCAGGCGGCGTAGGTGACGACCGGGGCGGCGAGGGTCAGCGACAGCCACTGCCAGTTGTCGAACTGGAGGGCCGGCACCATCGCCATCGCGATGACCGGCAGCGCGAGCGCCACCGCGGTGAACAGCCTCTGGCGCAGCGGGGCCAGTTCGTCGGCCGGCTCGGCCTGCCCGGCGTCCGCGCCCTCGATGACCGGGGGCTTGGGCAGCGCGGCGGTGTAGCCGGTGGCCTCGACGGTGGCGATCAGGTCGGCGACCTCGACGCCGCCCTCGAAGGAGACCTTCGCCTTCTCGGTGGCGTAGTTGACGCTGGCCGTGACCCCGTCCATCCGGTTGAGCTTCTTCTCGATGCGGGCCGCGCACGAGGCGCACGTCATTCCGCCGATCGAGAGTTCCACCTCCGCGGAGGCGGGTGCCTGCGTAGTCATCGTCGCTCCTCGTGACAGTCGTCGTGCGGTACGTTCGGCGGCCGGGCCGTCATACCCAGGAGGGGTACCTGGCGGCGCCGGGTTCATTTATACCCCCGAGGGGTATCGACCGCAAGGCTTCACCGATACCCCTGGCAGGTATTTTTCGGGACGGCGATCCGCTTGACTTGATACCCCCATGGGGTATTGACTCAAGGGCATCGAGCTGCGGGGCGCGCAGTCCCGCCGACCACTCCCCGCACTCCCGCCGGAATCCTGAGGAGGGCCCCATGGCCGGCTACCACAACGACAAGGACCAGCTCCTGCGCCGACTGCGCCGCGTCGAGGGCCAGATCCGCGGCCTCCAGCGCATGGTCGACACCGACACCTACTGCATCGACACGCTGACCCAGGTCTCGGCCGCCACCAAGGCCCTCCAGTCCGTCGCACTGCACCTGCTCGACTCCCACCTCGCCCACTGCGTCCACGACGCCATCGCGGCCGGCGGCGCCGAGGCGGACGCCAAGGTCGCCGAGGCCTCGCAGGCCATCGCCCGGCTCATGCGGGCCTGAGCGCCCGCCCCGTTCGCTCCGCTTCCGTCCCGCGCCACGAGGAGAACCCCGTCATGAACACCCCGCTGCGCATCACCGCCTTCGCCGCCGGACTCGCCGCCGCCTTCGGCCTCGCCCTCGGCGTCGGCCACGCCACCGGCAGCGGCCCCTCGCCCAGGCCCGCCACCGCCGGGCACGCCGGGCACGGCGAGGAGTCCACGGCCGGCGCCACCGCCGCGCACCTGCCCGGCGGGCTCCAGGTCTCCGAGCGCGGCTACACGCTCAGCGTCGAGAACCCCTTCGTGACCGCCGGCTCCCCCACCGACCTGCGCTTCCGCATCCTCGGCACGGACGGCAAGCCCGTCACCGCCTACCAGCAGCAGCACGAGAAGGAGCTGCACCTGATCGTCGCCCCACGCGACCTGTCGACCTTCCAGCACCTGCATCCGGCACTGTCCGCCGACGGCACCTGGAGCGCCCCGACCGCCGTCCCCGCCGCCGGGGAGTACCGGGTCTTCGCGGACTTCACCCCCGCCGGCGCCACCGAGGGCCTCACCCTCGGCGCCGACCTGCACGCCGCGGGCGACCTGCGGCCCGCCCCGCTGCCGGAGACCGGACGGACCGTCACCGTCGACGGCTACACCGTCACCCTGGGCGGCGACCTCACGCCCGGGCGCAGCGGCCGGCTCACCCTGAGCGTCAGCAAGGACGGCAAGCCCGTCACCGACCTCCAGCCCTACCTCGGCGCATACGGCCACCTGGTCGCACTGCGCGCCGGCGACCTCGCCTACCTGCACGTCCACCCGGACACCACCGCCCCGGGTCCGGAGATCGGCTTCACCACCACCGCCCCGAGCACCGGCAGCTACCGCCTCTTCCTGGACTTCAAGCACCAGGGCACCGTCCGCACGGCGGCCTTCACCGTGACGGCCGACGGCACCGCCGCCCCCGCCCCCACCACCGAGGAGCCGGCCGGCGACCACCAGCACTGAGCAGCCACCCCGCACGGGCCGGGCG
>NZ_JBHVFE010000463.1:0-7071 GCF_042801945.1 Kitasatospora sp. NPDC057542 | reverse complement strand
CGGTGGTCCCGGGCCCGCCCCTCGTGCGTCCTGGACGGCTTCAGTCGTCCGGGTCCTCGTCGTCGTAGACCTCGCTCACGTCGAACCGGCAGATCAGCAGCTGCGGATCGGCGTGCTCGAAGGGTTCGGGCAGCCACTCGCCCGGCTCGGTCGGCTCGGTGGCCGCGACCCAGAGCGTCGAGTCGGCCTCCTCCAGGCCGAACTCCTCGCTGCGGGCGGCGATCTCGTCGGGCTCGTACTCGCCGAACAGCACGCCGATCGCGGCGTTCACCCCGCCCGCACCGGCGCCGCCCGGGGTCAGCGACTCGTCGAGCCGCTCGGCCTGGGCACGCAGCCGCTCGGAGTCGACGATGTGGTAGTCGCGGCGGATCAACACGCTGATCGCCTCGGGCTGTTCGGGGCCGTGGTACCCGCCGGGGCCCTCGTCCCCGGGGATCTCGAAGGGCGTCACCTCGTCGTAGGCCTCGTACAGGAGCTGGTCGTAGGCGATGGCCGCCGTCGCCAGCTGCTCGTAGGCGGCGGAAACGGCGGGATCATCGGCTGCGTTGGGGCTTGACACCGCTTCCAGATGACGGTCGATGGCGGCCTTGACCGCCTCAGCGGCGGCGCGTACCTCGGCAATGGTGGGCTGCGCGGCATCAGACATGGTGCAGACGCTATCTCCCCGCAGTGTCGGTACGCACAGCGGTTGTCACCTACACCCGCGATTTCACCGCAACTTCCCCCCTGATGTCCGATCCACACCCTTTCATCCCCCGCGGCTCCGGCGCGAAGCGGGCGCGGAGGACGCGCACGGGACCCACCGGGGCCGTCCGGGTGCCGCTTCGCGCGCCGGGATCGGGGTATCCCCTCCACAACGACAACAGAACTGATGCTCTGTCAGTCGACTGCCCCGGGTCGCACCCCTTCGGGCCGCCGCCTCCGCACGGGAGGGCGGCCGGAAATACCCGGGCCGACTGTCCGGGGCAGGCCGTAGGCTTGCCCGAAGGTGATCCCCAGGAGGAGCGTTTTGACCCCACGGAAGCCGGTCCGGCAGCCGGAGTACGAGTACCAGTCCCTGCGCATGCCGCGCGGCACCACGCGCAACGCGGCGCGCCAACTGCTCACCGAGCACGCCGAGTACGGACACTGGGAACTCGACCGGCTCAGGCTGTTCCCCGACGGCAGCCGGACGGTCCGGCTGAAGCGGCGGATCATCCGGCAGGTCCGGAGCTGGTGACGGGCGGGGCACCGCGGCCCCGGGCAGGACTCGCACCGGGCCTTCGCGCATCCGCGGCCGCCCGTTCACTCGGCGGCCGCGGATGCGTCGTTCCTACGGTGGGTGCGTGCGGGTCCGGCTCAGCGCGCGCCCCGGTCCCCGGTCGGCTGCGTCAGCGGGCGCCGGCCCGGGCCCGGCGGTAGAGCACGCCGCCACCGAGCAGCAGCGCGAGACCGGCGGCACCGAGCAGCTCGACGTCACCGGCGCCGGTGGAGGCCAGCTGGGCGACCGGAGCCGGGGCACTCTGACTGGCGACGGCGGGCGCCGTGGCCGGGCCGCCGGTGCGCGGGGCGCCCGGGACCTCCTCGGCGGAGGTCTGCGGCGGGGTCGGGCAGGCCTCGGCGCAGCCCTCGGCCGGCGGCTTCGGCGGGGCCTTCTCCACGTTGGCGCAGTGGTTGCCGAAGGCCGGGTTGCCGACACCGACCACGTTCACCGGGTTGCCGCAGACGTTGACCGGGGCGTCCACGGGCGCCTGGATCTGGTTCCCGGAGATCACACCCGCCGAGCCGGTGGCTACGCCGGAGGCGCCGGCGCCCGGGACGGTGGTGGTGCCCGGGACGGTGGTGGTGCCCCAGCCCCCGCCGGTGCCGGAGCTGTCGACACCACCGCCGCCACCACCGGTGTGGCCACCGTTGGTGGCGCCGTCGGGCCGGCCGCTGTGGGCGGGCTTGGGTGCCGAGTGGCTCCCGCCGTGGCTGACGTTGGCGCAGTGGTTGCCGAACGACGGGTTCAGCAAACCGATCACGTCGATCGTGTTGCCGCAGGCATTGATCGGCACCTCGATCGGCACCTGCACCGAGTTGCCCGAGACGACGCCGGGCGAACCGGTGGCACCCCCCTGTGCCTCGGCTCCCCCCGCATAGGCGTAGCCGGCGGCCGAGGCCAGCACACTGCCGGTGGCCACGGCCGTGAGGATCCCCTTCTTGGCTACATTCCTCATGTTTTCCCCTGACATTTCGAGACGACGTGTTGGCCTTGACATGAACCTTTGAAAAAGTCGGAATTTCGGTATATCCGTAAATCACGCAAGGGCTTCGGCTGCACACGGGTTAACGAGGGTCCGACGGGGAGGTTGAGCCGAGCGAATCGGCTTCACCCGATCGAGCGATCGCGTCGGATCCCGTGTATCCGGCGACCGCCCGGGGCGGCCGGAGCAAGTCCGGCCCGCACCGGATCGCCGGGGAACGCGAACGCCCCCGGTGCGGCACATCCGCCGCCCGGGGGCCGGGCTGAGTCCGCTCAACAGGCCTCGATGGCCCGGAGGTTGACTCAGGAGTTGACGCAGTGGTTGCCGAACGCCGGGTTCAGCACGCCGACGACGCTCACGGTGTTGCCGCAGATGTTGAGCGGGACATGCACCGGGACCTGGATCTGGTTGCCCGAGAGGACGCCCGGGGAGCCGGCGGCCACACCCTCGGCACCGGAGTGGGCGGACGCGACACCGGCGGCGGCGAGCACCAGGCCACCGGTGGCGGCGGCGACAGCGGCGATCTTCTTGACCTTCATCATTCCTCCTGTATGGACAACGCAACCCGTTCGGCGGGCTGCACAGGAATGAACGACGCTGCGGCAAACGGGGTACGGAGTGAATCTCCCATTCACCCGCAACGGTGAGGTCTCGCACAAGTGATCAGCTTGGAATTCCCGGAAGAATCGATTCTGTCGATCTCCTTCTTCCTGTCCCACAATCATCAGCTCGGACAATGCGGCCGGCCCGCCCCCGACACTGCGGAAGCGGGCCGACCCAGTCGCCTGATCAGGGGGTCAGCAGGCGTCGATGAAACGGTCCAGCACCCGGACGCCGAACTTCAGACCGTCCACCGGCACCCGCTCGTCCACGCCGTGGAACATCCCGGCGAAGTCCAGCTCCGGCGGCAGCTGGAGCGGCGCGAAGCCGAAGCAGCGGATACCCAGGTCCTGGAACGACTTGGCGTCCGTCCCGCCCGACAGGCAGTACGGCACCGCGCGGGCGATCGGGTCCTCGGCACGCAGCGCGGTCTGCATCGCCTCGACCAGGGCTCCGTCGAAGCCGGTCTCGATCGCCTTGTCCGAGTGCAGGCTCTCGCGCTTCACGCGCGGGCCGAGCACGCTGTCCAGCTCGGCCAGGAACTCCTCCTCGTAGCCGGGCAGGAAGCGCCCGTCCACATGTGCGGTGGCCTGACCGGGGATCACGTTCACCTTGTAACCGGCGCCGAGCATGGTCGGCTGGGCGGTGTTGCGCAGCGTCGTGCCGATCATCTTGGCGATGCCACCGAGCACGCGCAGCGTCTCGTCCATGTTCTCCGGGTCCAGCTCGACCCCGAGCGCGTCCGACAGCTCGTCCAGGAAGGCCCGGACGGTCTTGGTGATCCGCAGCGGGAACTGGTGCCGGCCGAGCCGGGCGACCGCCTCGCACAGCTCGGTGATCGCGTTGTCGTCGTTCTCCATCGAGCCGTGGCCCGCCCGGCCCTCGACCGTCAGGCGCATCCAGTGCATGCCCTTCTCGGCCGTCTCCACCAGGTAGAGGCGGACCTGGTCGTTGACCGTGAAGGAGAAGCCGCCGACCTCGCCGATCGCCTCGGTCACGCCTTCGAACAGCCCCGGGTGCTTGTCGACCAGGAAACGCGCACCGTAGGTGCCGCCGGCCTCCTCGTCGGCGAGGAAGGCCAGCACGATGTCACGCGGAGGCTTGCGCCCGGTGCGCAGCCGGTCGCGGATGACGGCCAGGGTCATCGCGTCCATGTCCTTCATGTCGACCGCGCCACGCCCCCAGACGCAGCCGTCCGCGATCTCGCCGCCGAACGGGTCGTGGGTCCAGTCCGCGGCGTTGGCCGGCACCACGTCGGTGTGGCCGTGGATCAGCAGGCCCGGACGGGACCGGTCCTCGCCCTCGATCCGGACCACGGTCGAGGCCCGGCCCTTGGCCGACTCGAAGATCTTCGGTTCGAGCCCGAACTCGGCGAGCTGCTCGGCCACGTACTCGGCGGCCTTCCGCTCACCCGGACCGGAGCCGTCCCCGTAGTTGCTGGTGTCGATCCGGATCAGATCGCGACAGATCCCGGCGACCTCCGACTCAGCCGTCACCTTCGGCGCCGCCGACTCGCTCCGCTCGCTCACGGTCACTCCTCGTCTTGGGCCCGCACCGACGCACCAGCGCGCCACCCCCAGGACCTGCACCCGGGCCGTACGAGCACGTCCGTCCATCCTCCCCCAGCCCCCGATCCCGATCCACCCCCCGCACGCTCCCGAAACCCCCTGGTCACGCCACCTCCACACGCCGCCTCTTGCCCCCGCCACCGGCTGCGCCCGCCCGCCGGGAACCGTTTTGGGACCCCAAGCCGATCTTTGCTACAGTTACATCTGTCAGCGCGACGGACGAGAGATCGGAAGCCGCGAGGACGACACCCGGTCCGGGTGGCGGAATGGCAGACGCGCTAGCTTGAGGTGCTAGTGCCCTTTATCGGGCGTGGGGGTTCAAGTCCCCCCTCGGACACCAGTGGAAGGCCCCAGTTCATCTGGGGCCTTTCTGCTTTTCAGCCGCGGTTTTCGGCTGCGGCGCGACCGGCTGCGGGCGGGATGTCCGGCCGGTGGGTACCGGCCGGACATCCGGACGGGCCTGGCCCGACGGGACGGTGCCGGGGTCGCGCGCCCTCGACAGCGGGGCTCGGTCAGCTTGCGGGGTGCCGGCACCCGAACCGGCGAAGGAGCCGGAGACGCCGTTGTCGTCCGCCCGGATCCAGGAACCGGCGTGCGAGATCCCGTCGGGACCGACGTGGGACTCGACGGCGGCGACACCGGCACCGTTCCGGTTGGCGACGAAGAAGCCCTTGCCGAAGTTCGCGTCGATGCCTTCAGTGGCCGAGGCCAGGCCGGCACAGCCGACGACGAGCGGGACGGCGAGGCGCCGACAGCCACGGCTCGTTCGAGAGCACGCATGAAGATCTCCTCCACGGAGTTTCCGGATCCGGTGGCGGCGCCGACCGGCCCCGCCGCGACTCGGACAGCCACGGCCCGCGTCCGGCCGCAAGCGGCGCCACGCCCGGTCCGGCCTCACGCCCCGCCAGAAACGCCGCCCCTACCAGCGGGAATGCAGTTCGTATGCCTATCTCCGAGGAGCAGTCGGCTGGAGCAGACGAACGTCGCTCCCCGTCCCGGTCGAACCCCGCCGCGGGCCGCCGCTTCGCCCCACTTCCCGCAGGCGTCATCCGAACGGGCCGATGCGCGGCTGGGGCGTACGGGAACGGCTGGCCGGCGGCTCGGACGCCGACCGGTTCCCGCAGGTCACTCCTCCGACTTCCACCGAAGTCTCGCCCACGGCCAACGAGTTGGCGGTCCGCCACCCCCTTGACAGTCGCTCCGCACAGTGCAGAATGGCTTCATCATGAAGCAGGTAAACACATCGGAGAAGGCGGCGGCCGGTCCGCTGGGGCGGGACGCCGAGGGTCGGCTGTACGACAGCAGGGTGCGTACGGCCATGGGCGTGTTCACCAAGGGAGGGGACACCCTGGCGCTGGAGGCCGCGGCCGCCGCACGGTCGGCGTTCCACGCGGTGGAGAAGCTGCGGTCGCACGGATCGCAGGGGCGGGGGTTGAGCGCGGGGGCGCTGGATGTGCTGGTGCGCCTCGGTGCGGCAGGTGAACCGGGGCTGGGCGTGGGCGAGTTGGCCCGGGCGGGCGGGGTGAGCCCGCGCAATGCGACCGGGCTGGTGGACACCCTGGAGCGGGAGGGGCTGGCCCGCCGCTCCCCCGACCCGAACGACCGGCGGGCGGTGCTGGTCACCGCGACGGCCGAGGGGCTGGCCTGGCTGGAGGAGTTCCGGGTGCCCACCGAGCGCGCGATGGCCGCCGTCTTCCGAGGCTTCAGCCCCGAGGAACTGGCCCAACTGCGGCACCTGTGCCTGCGGTTGGTGGAGAACCAGCAGCAGATCGAGCAGTACCTGACCGCGGTCGCGGACGGCCCGGGCCCGGACGTCGGCTGACCCCGGGGCCCGCCGCGCGGCCGGCCCCGGACGGGGTGGCCCGACCGCCCCAGCGGGCCCCTCAGACCTGGCGGGCGTCGGCGCCCAGGGCGCTCTCGATGCCCTGGACCATCCGCCACAGCGGCGCCCGGCGGCTGGCGACCAGGACCACGACGTCGTCGGGCTCGCCCTCGGTGGCGGTCTCGGCCGGGCGGTCGCTCCAGGTGCCGGTGACGAAGGCCATCGCCGCGTCCACCTCGGCCACCCAGTCGCTCTCCCCGCCCGAGCGCAGCCAGGTGCGCAGGGCGTGGTTGTGCGCGGAGACGACGGCCGCGGCGATCACGTCCGCGCGCAGCGGGCCGTCCGGGCGGTCGGCGAAGCGGCCGCGCAGGTAGGCGGCGAGGGTGTGCTCGTAGCGCCAGACCACGGACAGCTCGTACGCCCGCAGGCCGGGCACCTTGCGGGTCAGGCGGTAGCGCTGGACGGAGAAGGAGGGCTGCTCGGCGTACATCCGCAGAACCAGGCGGGCGGCGTCACAGGCATGCTTGACCGGGTCCTCCTCGCCGGTGCCGGAGTCCAGGAACTCCGTCATCTCGGCGAGGCTGCGCTCGTGGTCGGGAAAGACCACGTCCTCCTTCGCCGGGAAGTAGCGGAAGAAGGAGCGCCGGCCGACACCGGCCAGCGAGACGATGTCGTCGATGGTCGTCTGCTCGAAGCCTCGCTCCAGGAAGAGCTCGAAGGCCGCGGCCACCAGCGCCTCGCGCATCGCCGGCTTCGAGGGCCCGTCATTCATGGGCTGGTCCTGCTCTTCCTTCTCGCTCATTCACCGGAACCTAACATCCACGCCGAGGGCCGGCACCGGCGGACGGGCCGCTCA
>NZ_JBHVFE010000462.1:0-7075 GCF_042801945.1 Kitasatospora sp. NPDC057542 | reverse complement strand
TGTCAGCAGCGGGCCGTAGCCTTCGGCCGGGTCCACACGCAAGGGGAGAGGGATGGCGACGTTCGAGGATCTCAAGGCACTGCTGGGAGAACCCCGTTTCAACTGGTCCGATCCCACTGCCTGGGTGCGGCTGGAGCAGGAACTCGGGGTCGCCCTCCCCGCCGACTTCCGGGACTTCACCGACGCCTACGGTCCGGTGGAGATCAACAGCCAGCTGTACCTGGAACACCCCGGCCATCCGATCAGGAACCTGGGCGAGAAGATCAAGGAGTCGCTCGAACTCTGGCGCGACGAGGACGAAGCGGAGTTCCTTCCCGCCCCGGCAGGGTCGGGCCCCGGCGAGCTGCTGCCGATCGCCACGGCCACCACGGGCGAGTTCGTCTTCCTGCGGGTGCCCGACGAGCCGTCGGCACCGTGGGGCGTGGGCGTACTGGAGACGGACACCCTGGAGTTCGTGTCCTACGAGTTGACGTTCGGCGACTGGATGCTGGCGTACCTCAAGGGCGAGGACGTCACGGTCCACTCCCACAACTTCGCCCCGGACCGCCCGTTCTACCGGCCGCTGGCCTAGCCACGGCCGGGCCGACTGTCAGCCGGCTGCGGCGAGTTCGACAAGGAGGGCGGGGCCGGCCCAGGCGGGGGCGGCACCGGGGGCGGCCGCCTCGGCTTCGCGGACGAGGGTGACGAGGCGGGCGTTGGCGGGGGCGGTGAGGCCGTGGCGTTCGGCGAGGGCGACGATCTCGCCCTGGAGCGAGTCGATCTCGGTGGGGCGTCCGCGTTGGAGGTCCTCCCACATCGAGGAGCGGGCGGTGGCGTCGATCCGCAGGCCGGCCCCGGCCAGCCGCTGGAACAGGACGTCCGGCAGGCCGAGCACCCGTGGCATCAGCCCCGATGCCACCGGGCCGAGCCGCGCCGGCGCGATTCCGGCGGCCCGGAACGCCGCCAGCGCCTCCCGCTGGCAGCGCGCCACGCACAGCCGGTACGCCCGCTGCCCGACCTGCTCGCGCAGCGGCAGGCCGGAGAGCGCGTTGACCGCGTTGTTGAGGTTCATCAGCAGCTTCGCCGCCTGGACGGCCGGCGTGTCCGACCGCAGTTCCAGTTGCAGGCCGCTCGCCCGGGCCGCGTCGGCGAGGGCGTCCGCGCCCTCCCCGGCGGCCAGCATCAGCGACCCGCCGCTGCCCTGGTGGAAGGCGGCGGGGCCGGTCCGCACCACGTTGTACGGGACCATGCCGGCCAGCACCCGGTGGGACGGCAGCGCGGCCGCGAGGACCGCAGGGTTGCGCAGGCCGTTCTGGAAGCTCACCACCACCGTGTCGGGGCCGAGGTACGGGGCGAGTTCCCGGGCGGCGGTCGCGGTGTCGGCGGACTTCACCGTGACCAGGACGCAGTCGGCGCCGGCCGCGGCCTTCGCGTCGGCGGCGGCGGTCACGTCCCGCACCTCGCGGCGGGCCTCGCCCGGGCCGGTGAGGGTCAGCCCGTCCGCGTCGATCGCCGCCATCGCCGCCGGCCGGCCGATCAGGGTCACCTCGGCGGTCGAGGCGAGCATGCCGCCGAGGTGGCAGCCGATGGATCCGGCGCCGAACACGGTGATCCGGAGCTTGCTCCGGGCGGGAGTGGTGGACACGGGATGGCTCCGGGGCGAGGGCGGAAGGGGCGTGGAGTACGGGGCCGGTCAGTCGAAGAGATCGGGGTCGGAGACGGTGATCTGGTCCCACAGCGGGCGGGCCTGGAACCAGCCGGCCAGCGGGGTCCCGATCTGGCCGCGGGTGATCAGGGCGGTCTCCCGGTCGATCGGCTTCGGGGTGCCGGCGGCCATCGCGAGCAGCTGTGCCTGGCAGGACCGCTCCATCGTGACGAACCACCAGACCGCCTCGGCGACCGACTGGCCGACCGTCAGCAGGCCGTGGTTCTGGAGGATCACGGCCTTGTGACCCGCCAACGCGGCGGCCACCCGCTTGCCCTCCTCGGTCTCGGTCACGACGCCCCGGTAGTCGCTGTACAGCCCGTGGTCCTCGAAGAAGGCGCAGGCGTCCTGGGTGATCGGGTCGAGCGGGATGCCGAGGCTGGAGAAGGCCTTGCCGTGGAGCGAGTGCGAGTGCGCGGCGGCGATCGCGTCCGGGCGGGCCGCGTGCACCTGGGAGTGGATCGCGAACGCCGCCCGGTTCACCGGCCGGCTGCCGTGCAGCAGGGTGCCGTCGTGGTCGACCAGGACCAGGTCGGAGGCCTTGATCTGGCTGAAGCTCATGCCGAACGGGTTCACCCAGAACCAGTTCGGGTTCTCCGGGTCGCGGGCGGTGATGTGCCCGGCGACGCCCTCGGAGAAGCCGAACCGGCCGAACAGGCGGAAGCCCGCCGCCAGTTGCTCCTTGCGGTACTGGCGCTCCTCCTCCACCGAGTCGAACACCGGCGGCAGCGGCAGGGCGGCCCCTTCGGGGGAGGGGCCCACGACGCCGCTCGCCGCGTACGGGTCGTCGGGCTGTTGCGGTGCGGGCATGGCGACTCCTGGGGTTGCGGTCGGTCCGGTCAGGGATGAGGCGTCACGCCGGAGCGGCGGCGGACGCGCGGAAGCGGTCGAGCAGCTCGCGGGCGGGCGGGCTGTCGGCATCGAAGCTCTGCATGCCCCGGAGGTCGGCCGGCACTCCGGGGCCTGCCAGCCAGGCGCCGTGGCAGCTGAAGCAGAAGGAGATTTCGAGGAGGAGCCCGTCGGGGGCATGGGCTCGGATGCCGTAGCCGGGCTCGAAGCAGCGCCGCAGTTCGCCTTCCGGCAGCCCGCCGATCAGGTCGAGGGCGGACCGGAGGTGCTCCGTCTCCCAGACGGCGAGAGTCTCGCCGGTTACGGAGTCCGAACCGTAGGCGCTCCTCGGGTCGGCGATCCGGACGACTTCGATCAGGTGGGCCTGCGAGGCGGCGTCGGGGAGCAGCATCCGAACAGAATCACAGAGCCGGGCTGATCCGGGAAGGTGTCGTCACTCCGCCCGGTGCTGGGCGTCGCGGTTGCGCCGGAACTCGCGGATGAGCGCGAGGAGGTTGATCAGGGTGCTGGCCGGGATGTTGCCGACGTCGATCAGGCGACGGCCGTGGAGGTTGGTGTCACCCGGGGTGGCGGAGGGCCAGAGGAGGCCGAACTCGCGGCCTTCGGTGCGGAGTTCGACGATCAGTTCGGCGACCTGGCGCGAGGTGAGGTGGAGCAGGGCCGGGTCGGCGGGGTGGATGGGGTGGTGGGCGCTCACGCGGCACCGTCCAGCTCGAACCAGACCGTTTTGCCGAGCTGTTGGGGGTCGACGCCCCAGCGGTGGGTGAGGCCGGCGACGAGCTGGAGGCCCCGGCCGGTCTCGGAGAGGAGGGAGAGGGGGGCCTGCTCCGGGAGGAGGGGGCTGCGGTCGGAGACGGCGACCCGGAGGGTGTTCGCGCGGTGGTGGATCAGGATGACCGGGGAGGTCGTCCCGCCGTGCCGCCAGGCGTTGACAATGAGTTCGACCATGGCGAGTTCGGCGTCCGCGATGAGGGAGGGCGGCCAGCCCGCGCTGGTCATCCCGTCGCGGAGGGCGTCGCGGGAGAGGGTGAGGGAGGGGGAGTTGAGGTTGCGCACAGTGTCTCCCGAAGGGGAAAGGGTGAGACCGGCGGATGCGTCGCCGTGAACGAACCCACTGGACATGGGTGTTCTTCGGTGCCCGAGCGGCGTTACTGACGATCCGTTCGGTGATCGGTGCATCACAGACTGTAGGGCATGAAGGCTCACATGTGCCACCAGATCCGGAAACATGGTCCACTGGTGGTCGCTGGACTGTTGGCGATACGGCGTAGATGCTTGGGCCATGCCACCACGTACAACCCCATCGGCCAGGCAGGAGCGATTGGGCATCGAGCTGCGGAAGATGCGAGACAGCGCCAAGCAGACAACTGCCCAAGCTGCTGCCGTGTTCAGCCTCGATCGGACGAAGATCACGCAGGTCGAGAAGGGGAACTACCCCATCACGGCGGAGCGCGTCCGGGCGCTCGCGGAAGCCTTCGGAGAGGCTGACTCCGAGTACGTCGCAGCTCTCGCGGCTATGGCCGAGGAACGGCACAAGGGGTGGTGGGACGAGTATCGCGGCTTTGTTCCGCAGGGATTTCTCGACATCTGCGAGCTTGAGCACTACTCGATGGGCATGCAGTCGTACCAGATCTGCCATCTGCCGGGGCCGATGCAGTCGGAGCGATACTGCCGCGCGATCTTTCAGTGCGCCCAGTCGCCGCTGACTCCGCGCGTCGTCGAGACACGAGTCGAACAACGCTTGCGTCGATCGCAGACGCTGATGGCGGAAGGGGCCCATCCCTACACGGCGATCGTCTACGAGGCTGCCCTGCACGCGCAGTTCGGCGGCCGTGACGTCACTCGGGAACAGTTGGACTGGATGCTGGAGCTATCTCAGCGCCCTCACGTGACACTTCGAGTCGTCACGTTCGATTCGGGCGGCTTCATGGGGTCCGGCCAGGCCATCATCTACGCAAAGGGCCCCGTCCCTCGTCTCGACACGGTCCAATACGACTCGGTCGATGGGCCGATCTTCCTCCACACGACAGAGCATCTGAACACGTACCGCGGCATCATCGAGCGGATGACTGATCGGTCTCTTTCGGTTGAAGGTTCTCGCGACCTGATCGCGAAGATCAAGAAGGAGATATAGATCGTGAAGATTCTCGCCTGGACACGCCCGGCGTCGTGCGCCAACTCGAATAACTGCCCCGAGGTTGCCGTGACCTCCGACGCCGTCTACGTCCGCAGCAGTCTCCTGCCCGAAGCCATCGCCCAACTCACCCCCGACGAATGGCGCGACCTCGTAGCCGCCATCCGCCAGGGCGAGTTCGACGTCTGACTCCCCCGCTGCACCGGCCGGGTCCCCCGTCCCCGGCCGGTGCTTCAATCGTCCCCATGCGGATAGAGCGCCACCAGGTAGCCACCCCAGCCCTCGACGACTTCTCCGACCGCATCGGTCGCCAAGTCCACTCCTACTCCCGCGCCGGCCTGATGACCGCCACCGAGTGGCAGCTCATCTCCGACGCCTTCCTCGACCAGCTCGGCGCCCTCTCCGTCACCTCCCCCGAGCTCTCCTCCCCCGAGGCCAGGGCCCTCCTGCGCAACGCCGCCGAAGCCGCCGCCGGCGCCGTCTCCTTCGCCGCCTACTACCCCCGCGAGCGCTTCTCCGTCTTCCTCGACTACGTCAACATCGGGATGAGCTACGACCCCGAGGCCGCGGACACCCCCACCCCCCTCACCGCCCACCGGTGGGTCAACGCCTTCTGCCTCGCCGTCCTCACCGACACGTTCGACCGCCACGCCGAAGCCTTCATCTTCACCTGGCAGGCCCTCGCCTCCTCCTCCGACCTCGCCACTGCTCTCCTCTCCCACTTCCTCACCCGCATCGACGCTCCCTCGAACGCCGGTGACGACCCCGCCCTTCGCGCCCTCCACGCTCTCGCCACCCTCGACCGCCCCGCCTTCGACGCCGCCGTCCTCGCCCTCCTCGACCGCACGGACGGCACCCGCCCCCGCACCCTTCTCCCCCTCCTCCCGCTCGCCCTCTCCGCCCTGGCCCACCGCGCCCACGGCTGGCTCCCCACCGTCGAGAGCGACTACCTCCCCCACTCCCTCGTCACCGGCTTCGCCACCCCCGAACGCCGCCCCGAGGACATGGCCTGGCCCGTCCGGCTGGATCGTCCGACCCCGCCGATCCCCCTCCACCCGGACAGCGAGGCCCACTACGAGCGCGGCATCCGGCGGGCGATCGCCCCCGAGCCCGACGACGGCTACCCCGTCTCCAGCCTCGCCCACGCCTTCGGGCAGCAGGTCCGTCTGTTCCGCGCCCGCGCCTCACACGCCGACGACATCACCGACACCCAGCTCGCCGATCTCCGTCTGGCCTCCGGGATCGGCTCCGCGCTCTCCCGGATCGCCCTCGCCGACCCGGGCAGCACCGTCGCCGTCACCCTGGCCGGCCGGACCGTGTACTTCCCCGCCACCCGCGACGACGACACCGGCCCCGGCCACTGGCAGCTCGCCGTGAACCTCGCCCTCATCACCGGCAACCAGGACGACCTCGCCCCACTCCTCCTCACCGGCCCCACCCACTCCACCGGCGACCGCTCCGTGTACGCGGCCTACCGCCTCGCCCTGCACGACCACCTCCGCGGCATCGACGCCCGCCCCGCCGTCGAGAAGGCCCGGCTCGAAGCCGCACGCGCCCAGGAGTGGGGCTTCTTCCCGGCGCCGGTCGCCCTGCTCTCCCAGCTCGTCGACGGCGACGAGGCCGGCTTCAACCTCGCCCTCCTCGACGCCCTGACCGCCCACCGCGACCACCACCGCGTCGCCGACCGGGCCACCGAGCCCACCGCCCCGCTCAACCTCGACGTCCTGGCCCTCGCCTGCCACGCCCGCCGCCACCGCGGTTGGACCGTCCGCGTCGAGTCCCCGTACCTCCCGGCCCGACTGCTTCGGGGCCACGATTCGGCGCACCGGCACTGAGCTGCTAATATTCCTGATGTCGCGAGGAACATGAGTCCTCGTCAGGCGTCAGCGGTGCTACCAGAGCACGTCCTACTTTCAGTAGGAAGAGTCCGTGCAACCCGGGCCTGGCGCTCCACCGTCGGAAGGGTCCGGCACCACACAGGTGCCGGACCCTTCCGCATTCGCGGCGGCTCGGCCGCTCCAGGAGGCCCACGGTGTCCGGTCCTCAGGACCTGTTCGACTACTGGTGGACCGCCACCCCGGACAGCGAGCGTCTCCAGTGGACGCTGGACCTAGGCCTCGACACGTCGTCGCTGACGCCCGCGCGCACCACGATGTCCACCCGCTCGGCGTCCCCGGGCGTGGATCGGCGGGCCAGGACGGCAATGTCCTCCGGGTCCCAGAAGCGGTTCGACAGGTAGCCCGCCGAGGCCCTCGAATTTCGCGAGGACCTCCGGCCCGGCCGCCTCCGGACCGCGATTCGGTGCAGGGGTGTTGAGCTGCTAATATTCCTGATGTCGCGAGGAACATGAGTCCTCGTCAGGCGTCAGCGGTGCTACCAGAGCACGTCCTACTTTCAGTAGGAAGAGT
>NZ_JBHVFE010000461.1:0-7116 GCF_042801945.1 Kitasatospora sp. NPDC057542 | reverse complement strand
GGTGCGCGAGGAGGCGCACCCGCCCCTCGCCGCCGTTCAGGACGCCCCCTCCCGGGCGTCGTACGCGGCCCGGGCGCCGGCGATCTCGCGCTGGTGGGCCTCGGTCCAGGTGACCAGCGACTGGATGGTGGCGTGCAGCGTCCGCCCGAGCGGGGTCAGTGCGTAGTCCACCCGGGGCGGCACCACCGGGTGCACCGTCCGCTCGACCAGGCCGTCCCGCTCCAGCTGGCGCAGCGTGACGGTGAGCATCCGCTGGCTCACCCCGTCGATCGCCCGGCGCAGCTCGGTGAAGCGCAGCGACTGCCGGTCCAACAGGGCGATCACCAGGAGCGACCACTTGTCGGCGATCCGGTCCAGGATCTGCCGCACCTCGCAGTCCTCTCGGACGTCCCACTGGAGGACGTCGTAGCCGTCCTCGGTACCCGCGCAGTGCGTCGGTTCCTTCGAAGTGCCTTCTTCCACGATCCCTGATGCTGCCCGAGGATGACGGGTGGTTACAAGAGGGAACCGACCGGACGGAAGAGAACCGCCCTGAGCCCTCGCCGCCCCCCCATTCCGAGGAGCCACAAGGTGTCCGTGTCATCAGCCCTGCCCGAAAACAGCCGGGAGGCCGCCCCGGTGCCCGAGGAGCGCCCGACGGGACCCGGCGGCCGGTCCGCCGCCGTCCTGGCCGTGCTCTGCGGTGCGATCTTCCTGGAGGGCATCGACGTCGCGATGCTGAACGTGGCGCTGCCCTCGATCCGCGCCGACCTGGGGATGTCCACCGGCGCGCTGTCCTGGGTGCTGAGCGCCTACGTGCTGGGCTACGGCGGGTTCATGCTGCTCGGCGGCCGGACGGCCGACCTGCTGGGCCGGCGCCGGATGTTCCTGCTCTGGCTGACCGTCTTCGTCCTCTTCTCCGGCCTCGGCGGCCTGGCCACCGAGGGCTGGGTGCTGATCCTGGCCCGATTCGTCACCGGCCTGTCCGCGGCCTTCATGACCCCCGCGGGGCTGTCGATCATCACCACCGCCTTCCCCGAGGGCCCGCGGCGCAACCGGGCGCTGCTGGTGTACGCGGGGACGGCCGCGGCGGGCTTCTCGCTCGGCCTGGTGGTCGGCGGCCTGCTGACGGCGGTCAGCTGGCGCTGGGTGTTCTTCGCTCCGGTGCTCCTGGCCGGTGCGCTGCTGGTGGCGGCCGTCCCGCTGATCCCCCGCGAGGCGGCGCCGGACCGGGCCCCCGGCGGGCGCTTCGACCTGGCCGGTGCAGCCACCGCGACCGGGGCGATGCTGCTGCTGGTGTACGGCGTGGTGCGGATCGGCGAGCCGGGCGCGGGGGCCGTCACGACCGCCGCCGTGCTGGCCGGCGGGCTCGCCCTGCTGGCGGGGTTCTCGGTGGTCGAGCGGCGTTCCTCGGCGCCGCTGGTGCGCCCGGGCATCCTGCGCTCCGGGCCGCTGTTGCGGGCCAACCTGGGCGCGGTGCTGTTCGCCGGCTCGTTCTTCGGCTTCCAGTTCGTCGCCACCCTCTACCTCCAGGACCTGCGCGGCTGGTCCCCGCTCCAGACCGGCCTCGCGCTGCTCGCGATCGGTGTGGACTCGGTGCTGGCGCCGACCCTCACCCCGAAGCTGGTGGAGCGCTTCGGCAACGCCCGGGTGATCCTCGGAGGCTTCCTGCTGGCCGCGCTCTCGTACGGGCTGTTCCTGCCGGTGGGCGCCGACTGGACGTACCCGATGATGTTCCCGACCATGCTGCTGACCGGGCTCGCTTTCGCCCTCGCGTACGGGCCGCTGACCATCGCGGCCACCGAGGGGATCGCGCAGGAGGAGCAGGGGCTGGCCGGCGGGCTGCTCAACACCTCGTTCCAGTTCGGCGCGGCGCTCGGGCTCTCGGTCGTGACCACGGTGAACCTGGCCGTGCTGGGGTCGGGGGCCACCGTGCTGGAGGGCTTCCGGGCGGCGCTGGTGGTGCCGGTGGTCTCGGCGGTGCTGGGTGCCGCGGTGGCCGCCACCGGCGCCGGGCGGCGGCGGGCCTGAAGCCCGCGGGGCGGTTCTGCATCCGGTGGGGGCGGTCCTGCACCCCGTGGGGGAGCGCCGCCCGTCCGCGTCGAACGGCCCCGTCGGAGCGGCTTCCGGCGGCTTCCGGCGGGTCCGTCCGGTCCATCCGGTCCGTCCGGTCCGTCCGGTCCGTCCGGTCCGTCCGGTCCGTCCGGTCCGTCCGGTCCGCCCGGTGGGGCCGTTCGGCTGTGCGCCGACCGTGCCGGATTGTCCGCTTTGCGATGTAATCATTCCCATGATCGGATCAGTGCCGGTCCATCCGCCGTGGGGCGCCACCCCCAGGAGGAGCTGATGGACAGCCGGCCCGCGCCGCCGCAGCAGCTCAGGCAGATCCTCAGCTCAAGCAGATCCTCGCCGACCACCGCGCCGAACGGGACGCCTCCCGGGCGTCCTGAGAGAGGTCACGACCATGCAGACCGAACCACAAGCCGTGCTCTCCCCGCTGACCAGCGCGGCCGTCTTCCTGGTCCTCACCGTCGAACCCGGCCGCGAGGAGGCCGTCCGCGACCTGCTGCCCGAGCTCGCCGCACTGCGCCGCGCCGTCGGCTTCCGGGCCCCCGAGGGCGCCCTCACCTGCGTCACCGGCATCGGCTCCGCACTCTGGGACCGCCTCTTCGCCGGTCCCCGCCCGGCCTGCCTGCACCCCTTCCAGGAAGTGGCCGGCACCCGCCACCGGGCCCCGGCCACCCCCGGGGACCTGCTGCTGCACCTGCGGGCCGAGCGGATGGACCTCTGCTTCGAGCTGGCCGGCCAACTCGTCGGCCGGCTCGCCGGGACGGCCACCGTGGCCGACTCCGTCCAGGGCTTCCGCTACTTCGACGACCGGGACCTGCTCGGATTCGTCGACGGGACGGAGAACCCCGAGGGCCGGGCCGCGGTGAGCGCCGCCCTGGTCGGGGCGGAGGACCCGGAGTTCACCGGCGGCAGCTACGTCATGGTCCAGAAGTACCTGCACGACCTGGACAGGTGGAACGCGCTGAGCGTCGAGGAGCAGGAGGGCGCGGTCGGCCGCACCAAGCTCACCGACATCGAACTGGCCGACGACGTCAAGCCCGCCGACTCGCACGTGGCGCTCACCGTGATCACCGGGCCGGACGGCGAGGAACGGAAGATCGTCCGGTTCAACATGGCGTTCGGATCCTTCGACCGCGGCGGCGAGTTCGGCACCTACTTCATCGGCTACGCGGCCGACCCCGGGGTGACCGAGGAGATGCTGCGCAACATGTTCGTCGGCAACCCGCCCGGCACCACCGACCGGCTGCTCGACTTCTCCACCGCCGTCACCGGCGGGCTGTTCTTCGTCCCGACCGCCGACTTCCTCGACTCCCCTCCACCGGCGCCCGGCTCCGCCCCCACCCCTGTCTCCGCCCCCACCCCTGTCTCCGGTCCCGCCCCGTCCTCCGGGGACGGTTCGCTCGGCATCGGCAGCCTCAAGCAGACCCCCTGACAGTCCACCCGAACAGGACCCGCCCATGAACAACCTCCACCGGGACCTCGCCCCGATCTCCGCCGCAGCCTGGGAGGAGATCGAGGAGGAGGCCCGTCAGACCTTCAAGCTCCACATCGCCGGCCGCCGGGTGGTCGACCTCAACGGCCCCGACGGCGCCACCCTCGCCGCCGTCGGCACCGGCCACCTGACCACCATCGACCCCCCGGCGGACGGTATCCAGGCCCGCTCCCGCACCGCCCAGCCGGTCGTCGAACTGCGCGTCCCCTTCACCGTCCGCCGCGACGCCGTCGACGACGTCGAACGCGGCTCGCGCGACTCGGACTGGCAGCCGGTCAAGGACGCGGCCCGTACCCTCGCCCTCGCCGAGGACCGCGCCGTGTTCGACGGCTACCCCGCCGCAGGAATCGCGGGCATCCGCCCGGCCGCCAGCAACCCCGCCGTCCCGCTCCCCGTCGACGTCCGCGAGTACCCCGAGGCGGTCAGCCGCGCCCTCACCACCCTCCGGCTCGCCGGCATCGGCGGCCCCTACGTGCTCCTCCTCGGCGCCGACGCCTACACCGCCGTCAACGAGACCTCCGACCACGGATACCCCGTCGCCAGCCACATCGCCCGCCTCCTCGACGGCGAACTCATCTGGGCCCCCGCCATCGAAGGTGCCCTCCTCCTCTCCATCCGCGGCGGCGACTTCGAACTCCACCTCGGCCAGGACGTCAGCGTCGGTTACCTCTCCCACACCCCCGAAACCGTTGCCCTCTATCTCCAGGAGTCCCTCGCCGCCCGTGTCTTCACCCCCGAAGCCGCCGTCCCCCTGACCGCCCGCCGGAGCTGACGGCACCCACCACGCCGGGGCCGGCGCGAACCGCACCTGCCCCGGGGCGCCGCACTGGCCGCATTCGACCGACTCGGCGTCATGGCGCGTGGTATCAGTGATACTCGGACGATCCCTGCGAATGCTTCGGTCGCCTCCGGTCGTCGTTGCTGCCGGTGCCCCGCCAACTTCCCCACGTGCCAAGCCGGCTGGTCGGGCGGGGTGATGATCTCCGTCAGCTGGACCGCGAGTTGGACGAAGCGACCGGGCCCGCCGACGTGACCGTGGTGCTCACCGGACCCGCCGGGGTGGGGAAGACCGCCCTCGGAGTCCAGTGGCTGCGCAGCCACTCCGGCCGCTTCCCGGACGGCCAGCTCTTCGCCGACCTGCGGGCCCACGCCCCTGGCGGACCGGCGGATCCCGCCGAGGTGCTCGCGGGTTTCCTGCGCGCCTTCGGCATCGCGCCGGGGGGGACCTCGCCGAGGCGGCCGCCCGCTGGCGGGAGGCCCTCGCCCTCTACAAGTCCCCGGCAGCTCCCGACACCGCCCGCGATGCCTCCGCCACGGCCCTCGGTGCGCCGACCCCGCCGTCGTCGTGCCCGGGCCACAGCGGCGCGGGCAGCGGCAGTGCGGGTGGCGTGGGCGGGTGGGTGGGCTCGTCCAGGCCCAGGACGCGGTAGAGCAGCCGTCGCATCCGGCGATCGAACCGGCCCGGCTCCGAGCTGATCCGGGCTGCGATCGCCGCGTAGTCCTCCCGTCGGTACTGCTCGGCGGCGTGGGTGAGTTGGGCGGTGAGCGGGCGGGACGGGCTGAGCGCCGGCGCGGTGCGGGCGAGCTGTGCGCCGGGTGAGCGCGGGTTGATGCCCCGGGCCGGGTACCCGGCGAGCAGGATCGGCGCGCTGGTCATCGTGCCGTAGAGGGTGACCGAGCCGTGGTCGCCGATGACGAAGTCGGCGGCGACCAGCAGGGGGCGCCAGTCCTCCTCGGGCCCGAGCACGCTGAGCGCTCCGCGCGCGGCGGCGGTCGCCCTCGCACGGACCGCCCGGGAGCCGTGCAGGGCGGACACGTTGGGATGGACCAGCAGCGCGGTGCGGTGGCCGCTGCGGGGCAGCTCGGCGGCCAGCCGCGGCAGCACGGTGTCGAGCCGGGTGAACAGCGAACCGCTGCCCCAGGTGGAGCAGAGCAGCACCAGCCGTTCGCCGGGCCGTAGCCCGAGCGCGGTCCGGTACCGTTCCCGATCGGGGAGCGCGGTGGCGATCCGGTCGTGGTCGGCATCGCCGACGACCTCGGCGATCCTCAGCGCCTCCGGGCAGCCACGACCGAGCTCGGTGCGGTCGTCCTGGTGCGCGAGCGTGTACGCGGCGGGTACCAGCCGTCCCTCCCAGAGGACGTACTCGGGCCCGAGCCCGGCGACGGTCCGCCCGGCCCCGACGCCGGTCGGCGACAGCTTGTTGTGCCCCACTCCGTGCGGCAGCCGGACCGTCGGTCCGTGCACCCGCTCCAGCCCTTGCGAGCCGGCGGCGAGCACCAGGTCGAACCTCCGGCGGACGGCCTCCGCCCACGGCAGTACCGCTCCGCCGAGCCGCCGGACATGGGCTGCCGCGCCCCGATTGAACGTGTGCGGCGCGACCGTGAACCGGACCCGCACCCGCGGGTCGGCGTCGAGGAGCGCATGGACATCGCGCAGCCGCTGTCCGTAGACCGCCGTGTGCACGACCACCAGCACCTCCACCGACGTCATGTTCCGTCCTCCTCGGTACCGACCCGGCGCCCGGGGCCGGGATCGGCACCGACAGCGGCGTGCTTGGGCATTCTGGTGGACGCCGACGCGGCCCCGGGCACCGGGAAGGGTACTGAGTTCCTTTACGAGGGGTACTGAGTGCCGTATTCTCTCCATGGAGCCTCTGACGCCAGTCGAAGAGAGCCGACACGGTATGCCGGTCCAGGTGGCGCTTGCGGTGCGCGCGTCGCGCCCGGGCCAGGCTTGGCACTCAGTACCCTCGGCATGCCTGAGGCCATGGATCCAGTTGCATCCGTGCACCCGTGACAGGAGAACCGCTCATGAGCTTGAGGATCGTCGTCTGTGTGAAGCACGTGCCGGACGCGACGGGTGACCGTCGTTTCGCGGACGACCACACCACCGACCGGGAGGGCGTGGACGGCCTCCTGTCGGAGCTGGACGAGTACGGCGTGGAGCAGGCGCTGCGGATCGCGGAGGCGAACGAGGGCGCCGAGGTGACGGTGCTGACGGTGGGCCCGGACGATGCCAAGGACGCGCTGCGCAAGGCGCTGTCGATGGGTGCGGACAAGGCCGTGCACGTGAACGACGACGACATCCACGGTACGGACGTGATCGGGACGTCGGCGATCCTGGCGAAGGCGCTGGAGCGGACCGGGTTCGACCTGGTGATCGGTGGCATGGCGTCGACGGACGGCACGATGGGTGTGCTGCCGGCGCTGCTGGCGGAGCGTCTGGGTGTGCCGCAGGTGACGCTGCTGTCGGAGGTGTCGGTCGAGGGCGGTGTGGTGAAGGGCCGTCGGGACGGTGACGCGGCGACCGAGCTGGTCGAGGCTCCGCTGCCGGCCGTGGTCTCGGTGACGGACCAGTCGGGTGAGGCCCGTTACCCCTCGTTCAAGGGGATCATGGCGGCGAAGAAGAAGCCGGTGCAGTCGCTGGACCTGGACGACCTGGGCATCGAGGCGGACGAGGTCGGTCTGGCGGGTTCGTGGACGGCGGTCGAGTCGGTGGCGGCGCGTCCGGCGCGGACCGCGGGCACGGTCGTCAAGGACGAGGGCGAGGGCGGCAAGCAGCTCGCCGCCTTCCTCGC
>NZ_JBHVFE010000460.1:0-7119 GCF_042801945.1 Kitasatospora sp. NPDC057542 | reverse complement strand
GGCACCACTGGTGCCGGGCGCCTGCGCATGTCCGGGAACCGCCCGGCGGCCGAGCGGAAACCGTCCGGAAACCCGCGGCAACGGAATGACCGGAACACCGGATCCGCTCTCGAAACGGCGTTCCCGGAAATGAATTCCCCAGGGGAATTCGAAAAGGCGTGCAATTGACCCCGGCGCCATTTCCGGATGGGATGTGGATTTCCCTTCCGAAGGGCTCCCACTGCCATGCCTGTGCTCACGCGGCTGGTCCTGCCGCACGCCGCTCCCCGGGGGGCCGCCGCCCGCCCCGCCGACGACGAGGACGTCGCCTTCGGACTGCTGCGCGCCCGCTGGCACGAACGCGGCCTGGAGCTCACCGGCTTCGCCCGCCCGAACGGCCAGGACACCGGCCGGCCCGGCTCCGCCTGGACCTGGCTGACCCTGCGCCACCGGAGCCGCTCCCAGCCGCCGCTGCACCTGCGCTCCCGGCCCCTCCGGCTGCCCGAGGTCACCGACGACAGCGCCCAGCCCGGGCACAACCACGACTGGTCCGGCTTCACCGCGCTGATGGCCCCCCGCCGGCTCCGACGCGGGGGCCACTGGCTGCTCGGCGACTGGCAGATCGAGACCACGCTCTTCATCCGCCCGCGCCCCACCCGGGTGCGCCGCCGGTACGGCTCCCTCGCCCCGCACTGGTGCGGTTCCGGCGAGTACCCGCCGGCCCAGTGGGTGGACCACGACGTCCGGCTCCAGCCGTTCTTCGCCGACGGCCGGCTGCGACTGCGGCTGGAGCGCCCCACCGTCCGGATCACCCGCGCCGCCCCCGCCCCCGACGGCCTGGAGCTGGGCGGGTTCGCCGACGCCTGCCCCTCCGGCACCGTGCTGCGGCTGCGCCACCGGGAGAGCGAGGCGGTGGTCGAGCAGCCGCTCGCCCGCGCAGGCAACACCTTCACCGTCCGGGTGCCGTACCGGCCGTTCACCGCCGACGGACGGGGCAGCGGCAGGCTGGAGCACTGGGACGCCGAACTGCTGCGCCCCGACGGCGGAACCGAGCAGCTCTGCCTCGACGAGCGCGGCGGCCCGGTGGCCGGCCAGCACCCGCTGCCCGGCGCCCCGGACCGGGTGCTCTACCTCAAGCACCTCGCCGACGGCCGGCTCCAGCTCTGCGTCCAGCCCGCGGCCGGCCTGGTCGACCGGATCGCCGTACGGCACGACGGCTTCGAGCTGTCCGGCCACTGCCCGGACCCGGCCTCGGACCGACTGGAGCTGGTGCTGCGGCACTGCGGCACCGCGAGCGAGGTCCGCACCCCGGTCGACACCGCCCCGGACGGCCGCTTCCGGGCCCGGGTGCCCGCCACCCGGACCGGATCGGACGGCGTCGCGCTGCCGCTGCGCAAGGGCCTCTGGGAGGCCGCGCTGGAGCCGGCCGGCCGGCCCGGGGACGGCCGGCCGCTGCTCGCCGCCCCCGCCGCGCTGCCCGCCGTCCCCGCCGCCACCACCGCCGGGGGCAAGCGGGTCCTGCTGCAACGCCGGTGGCACGACACCCTGTTGGTGGACTCCACCCCGGTGCTCACCGCCGACGAGCGCAGCGCCTGGACGCAGCACCGGCTGCGCACCGAGCACTACCCGGCCGCCCGCCGCGCGCCGCTGCGCGAGGCGGCGCTGTACGACGTGTTCGGCGGCCGCGGCTACGCCGACTCCCCGCGCGCGGTACACGCCGAACTCGTGCGCAGGGAAGCCCGGTTGGAGCACCTGTGGGTGGTCGACGACGCCCAGGCCGTGGTGCCGCCCGGGGTCGTCCCGGTGCGGAGCTGGAGCCCGGAGTGGTACCTCGCGCTGGCCACCTGCCGGTACCTGGTCGGCAACACGCACTTTCCGGACTTCCTGGAGCGCCGCCCCGGCCAGGTCGTCGTGCAGACCTGGCACGGCTCACTGCTGAAGCGGATCGCCCACGACGTCGAGAGTCCCTGGCTGGCCGACCGCGGCTACCTGGAGGCGCTCGACCGGGAGACCCCGCAGTGGAGCCTGCTGGTCTCCCCCAGCCCGTTCGCCACCCCGATCCTCCGGCGCGCCTTCCGCTACGGCGGCGAACTGCTGGAGTCCGGTTACCCGCGCAACGACGTGCTCGCCCGCCCGGACCCGCGGACCGCCGCGTCCGTCCGCCGCCGGCTCCGCATCCCCGAGGGCAGGCGGGTCGTGCTGTACGCGCCGACCTGGCGCGAGGACCAGCAGCGCGGCGACGGCGACGGCTTCCGGCTCGACCTGCGGCTGGACCTCGACCACGCCCGGCGCCTGCTCGGCCCGGACCACGTGCTGCTCGTCCGCCCGCACGCGCACGTGCGCGAGCCGCTGCCCGGCGCCGGCGACGGCTTCCTGTACGACTGCGGGGACTACCCCGACCCGCAGGAGCTGCTGCTGATCGCGGACGTACTGGTGACCGACTACTCGTCGATCATGTTCGACTTCGCCGTCACCGGCCGCCCGATGTACTTCTTCACCTACGACCTGGAGCACTACCGCGACACCCTGCGCGGCTTCTCCTTCGACTTCGAGCCGAACGCCCCCGGCCCGCTGGTGCCGACCTCCGCCGCGCTGCTCGGCGCGTTGCGCGAACTCGCCGACGGCGACGCCGGACTGCCGCCCGGTTACGCCGAACGCTACCGGCGCTTCCGGGCCGAGCACTGCGCCCTGGACGACGGCGGCGCGGCCCGCCGGGTGGTCGACCGGATGCTCGAACTCGGGCGGGCCGCGACGCAGGCCGGGACGCGGACCGGGGCGTGGACCGACCCGGACCGGCCTCAGCCGAAGGAGTAGCTCCGCCAGGGCCGCCAGACCTCGTCCGTGTCGAAGCGGGAGAGACCGAAGCCCGGTACCGGGAAGGCCGCGTGGAAGCCGCGGGCCTGCTCGTACGCCTGGTCCAGCACGTCGTCCGACAGCCCGTGGGCGACCGTCACGTGCGGGTGGTACGGGAAGGCCAACTCGCGGGCCAGCGGGCCGGAGCGGACGTCCGCCTCCAGCAGCCGGCACTCCTGCGCGCCCTCCTCGACCCGGACGTACACCACCGGGGAGACCGGGCGGAAGGTCCCGCTGCCGCACAGCAGCATCCGGAACGGCCGGTGCGCGGCCGCCACCGCCGCCAGGTGCTCCTCGATCTTCGGCAGCTCCTCGGCGGGCACCTCGGTCGGCGGCAGCAGGGTGACGTGCGTGGGTATCGACCGGGCCAGCGGATCGCCGTGCCCGGCCCGGGCGTCCTGGATCTCCGTGCCGTACGGGTCCGGGACGCTCACGGACACGCCGATGGTGACGACCTCGGGGAGGTCGCCACCAGCGGGCAGGTGCGTGAGGGGAGTCACCGCTTGGCGGCCGGGAGGAAGCCGATCCGGTCGTACACCGTCTCCAGCGTCACCGACGCCACCTCGCGGGCCTTCTCGGCGCCGATCGCCAGCACCCGGTCCAGCTCCGCCGGGTCGTCCAGGAACATCCGGGTGCGCTCCTGGAAGGGGGTGACCCACTCGGTGAACAGCTCGGCCAGCTCGGTCTTCAGGGCGCCGTACATCTTGCCCTCGAAGTGCGCGACCAGCTGGTCGACCGACTGGCCACTGAGCGCGGAGTGGATGCGCAGCAGGTTGGAGACGCCCGGCTTCCCCTCCTCGTCGTAGGACACGACGGTGCCGGTGTCGGTGACGGCGCTCTTGAACTTCTTGGCGCTGGCCTTCGGTTCGTCCAGCAGGCTCACCAGGCCCTTGGGCGAGGAGGCCGACTTGCTCATCTTGACGGCCGGGTCCTGGAGGTCCTGGATCTTCGCCGTCTCCTTGAGGATGTACGGCTTCGGCACCGTGAAGGTCGGGCTGTAGCGGGTGTTGAAGCGCTCGGCGATGTCGCGGGTGATCTCCACGTGCTGGCGCTGGTCCTCGCCGACCGGGACGGCGTCCGCCTGGTAGAGCAGGATGTCCGCGATCTGGAGGATCGGGTAGGTGAACAGGCCGACCGTGGTGCTCTCGGAGCCGTACCGGGAGGACTTGTCCTTGAACTGGGTCATCCGCGAGGCCTCGCCGAAGCCGGTGAGGCAGTTCATCACCCAGGCGAGCTGCGCGTGTTCGGGCACGTGCGACTGGACGAAGAGCGTGCAGTGGTCCGGGTCCAGGCCCGCACCGAGCAGCTGCGCGGCGGAGACCCGCGTGTTCTCGCGCAGCGTCGCCGGGTCCTGCGGCACCGTGATCGCGTGCAGGTCGACGACCATGTAGAAGGCGTCGTTCTCCTTCTGCAGGTCGACCCACTGGCGTACCGCGCCCAGGTAGTTGCCGAGGTGGAACGAGCCGGAGGTGGGCTGGATGCCGGAGAGCACCCGGGGACGGTCCTTGACCGGACCGGTGACCGCTGCGTTGACCATGCGGGCCATTGTTCCAGTACCACCGCTCGCTCAGGAAACCTCTGCCCCCGGTGGTTCGGCCAGTGTGACCGCACTCACCCCGACCCGGGCGATCCGCCGGCCCTCGACCTTGGCCACCGTCAGCAGCACCCCGCCGCCGCCCTCGACCGGGACGCGCACCTGGTCGCCGTCCCGGGGCAGCCTGCCGAGCGCGGCGACCAGACAGCCGGCCACCGTCTCGTACGGACCCTCGGGCAGGGTGACTCCGGTCTCCTCGGCGAAGTCGCCGAGGTTGAGCAGGCCGTCCAGTTCCATGCCGCCACCGGCCAGCCGGCGGGTGGGGGCGGCCTCCGGGCGGTCGTACTCGTCCCGGATCTCGCCGATCACCTCCTCGACCAGGTCCTCCAGGGTGACGATCCCGGCGGTGCCGCCGTACTCGTCCACCACGATGGCCAGATGGTGGCCCTCCCGGCGCATCTCCCCCATCGCCTCCAGCACCAGCTTGGTGCCGGGCAGCAGCTTGACCGGGCGGGCCAGGTCGCGGACCTTGGCGGCCTGCTCGCCGCGCGCGCCGTACAGGTCGCGGACGTGGACGAAGCCGACCACCGCGTCGGCGCTGCCCTCGACCACCGGGTAGCGCGAGTGCGGCGAGGTGTCGGCCTGGTGCCGGACGGCGGCCAGCGGACGCTCGGCGTCCAGGAAGGTCACCTCGGTGCGCGGGACCATCACCTCGCGCAGCTGGCGCTCTCCGGCGGAGAACACATCGGCGATCAACGCCCGTTCGTCGCTTCCGAGTTCGGTGTTCGCGGCGACCAGGCCGCGCAGTTCCTCGGAGCTCATCGAGCCGCGGCCCGCCGCCGGGTCCCCGCCGAGCAGTCGGACCATCAGGTTGGTGGAGTGGCCGAGCAGCCAGATCACCGGCCGCAGCACCACCGACATCACGTCCACCACCGGGGCGGCGACGACCGAGATGGACTCGGCGCGCTGCAGGCCGATCCGCTTGGGGGTCAGCTCGCCCAGCACCAGCGAGGCGTAGCTGATCACCAGGGTGAGGCCGACCAGGGCCACCGCGTCGGACATGCTCTCGGACAGCCCGGCCCGGACGAACAGCGGGGCGACCTTGCCGGACAGGGTGTCCGCGCCGAAGGCGGCGGACAGGAAGCCCATGCAGGTCACCCCGACCTGGACGGCGGCCAGGAAGCGGTTGGGGTCGGCGGCCAGGTGCGCGGCCCGGGCCGCGCGCCGGGTTCCGCGCCCCTCCAGCGTCCGGATCTGACCCTCGCGCAGCGAGATCAGCGAGATCTCGGCGACGTTGAACAGCCCGCCCAGCAGGATGAAGACGAGGACGAGCGCGGCGTCCCCGAGTGTTTCGTTCACAGCGGGCCAGTGTAGGACGGCCGGTACCGCCCGGGGCCGGACACGGCGGAGGCCCCCGGCCCGGACACGGCGGCGGCCCACCGCTTCCGGGAGGGAAGCGACGGGCCGCCGGTGAAGCCGTGCGGGGCGGGCTCAGATGAGGCCCAGCTCCTGGACCGCGTCGCGCTCCTCGGTCAGCTCCTTGACCGAGGCGTCGATGCGGGCGCGCGAGAAGTCGGAGATCTCCAGGCCCTGGACGATCTCGAACTTGCCGTCCTTGGTGGTGACCGGGAAGGAGGAGATCAGGCCGGCCGGAACGCCGTAGGAGCCGTCGGAGACGACACCCATGGAGGTCCAGTCGCCCTCGGCGGTGCCGTTGACCCAGGTGTACACGTGGTCGATGGCAGCGTTGGCGGCCGAGGCGGCCGAGGAGGCGCCGCGGGCGTCGATGATGGCGGCGCCGCGCTTGGCGACGGTCGGGATGAAGTCGTTCTCCAGCCAGGCCAGGTCGCTGCCGACGGCCTCGAAGGCCGGCTTGCCGGCGACCTCGGCCTGGAAGACGTCCGGGTACTGGGTCGCGGAGTGGTTGCCCCAGATGGTGACGCGCTTGATGTCCGAGACCAGGGCGCCGGTCTTGGCGGACAGCTGGCCGACGGCGCGGTTGTGGTCCAGGCGGGTCATCGCGGTGAAGCGCTCGGCCGGGACGTCCGGGGCGTTGCGCTGGGCGATCAGGGCGTTGGTGTTGGCCGGGTTGCCGACGACCAGGACCTTGATGTCGTCCGCGGCGTGGTCGTTGATGGCCTTGCCCTGCGGGCCGAAGATGCCGCCGTTGGCCTGGAGCAGGTCGCCGCGCTCCATGCCCGCGGTGCGCGGACGGGCGCCGACCAGCAGCGCGACGTTGGCGCCGTCGAAGGCCTCGTTCGGGTTGTCGGTGATCGTGATGTCGCGCAGCAGCGGGAAGGCGCAGTCGACGAGCTCCATGGCGGTGCCCTCGGCGGCCTTGAGGCCCTGCGGGATCTCCAGGAGGCGCAGGTTCACCGGCACGTCGGCACCGAGCAGGTGGCCCGAGGCGATGCGGAAGAGCAGCGCGTAGCCGATCTGGCCGGCCGCTCCGGTGATGGTGACGTTGACGGGGGTGCGGGTCATTTCTACCTTCTCCAGCAAATCGCCAGGCGCCCCAGGCACACCGGCACTGGAGCCAGGATGATCTCTCGACGTCGAGAGACCGGCGTCAGGTTATCGCAAAGGGAAGCGTACGCCGGGTGTCGTGGCGTGGCTGATGCGTCACAGAAAAAGGACGGCCCCCGCCCGGGCCCTGGATTTCCAAGGCCCGCGGTGATCGCCCAGGCCCCCCAGACCCGCAGGACGGCGGGGATGCCGGAGATGCCGGCGACGGCGAGACCGGCCGTGGTGAC
>NZ_JBHVFE010000459.1:0-7122 GCF_042801945.1 Kitasatospora sp. NPDC057542 | reverse complement strand
GTGGAGCGAGTCCCCCCGGACTCGCTCCACGCCGCCTCGTCGCGCGGCTTCGGCGCTGCCGCTCCCCCCGACACCCCGGCAAACCCGCCGCTCCCCCCTGGCCACACCCTCCGGCGAGAGTGGTCCGCACAGGCCCCGGCGAGCCCCCACCTCCGGGGACGTCGTTGATCTCAAACTAACAAACCGCGTGGTTGGTTTGTCAATAGCGAAATCCACGAAACATCCACATTGTGACGGGCCTCCCGCGGCGCCCGGAAGGGCCCTGGACCAGGGATTTGTGGTGTCGTCAGGACGGCCGCCGGCCGAGCCGCCCGCGCCGGGCGAGGACGGGCGGAGGCGGACGCCGGCCTGGAATCCGACATTCCGAGCATCATGGCAGCACGCAGTGACACCGGTCGAGCGCCGAACGCAGCCGGGGTGGAGCGCGGGCGGGCTCAGCGCAGCAGTCGGCGCTCCTTCGCCACCGAGACCGCGCCCGCCCGGGTGTCCACGCCCAACTTGTCGTAGATGCGGCCGAGGTGCGTCTTCACCGTGGCCTCGCTGATGAACAGCGCCCGGGCGATCTCCCGGTTGCCCAGCCCCTGTGCCAGCTGTTCGAGGATGTCCTGCTCGCGCTCGGTGAGCTGCGGCGCGGGCGCCCGCATGTGCGCCATCACCCTGGAGGCGACCGGCGGCGAGAGCACCGTCCGGCCCTGCGCGGCCGCGTGCACGGCGGCGAACAGCTCCTCCGGCCTTTCGGCCTTCAGCAGGTAGCCGGTGGCGCCGGCGGCGATGGCCCGGGTGATGTCGGCGTCGGTGTCGTAGGTGGTGAGCACCAGGACGTGCGGCCCGCCCGGGACGGCGGTGATCCGCCGGGTGGCCTCCACCCCGTCCATGCCCTCGCCGAGCTGGAGGTCCATCAGCACGACCTGCGGCGCCAGCCGGGCGGCCAGCGCGACGGCCTCCTCCCCGGTGCTCGCCTCGCCGACCACCTCGATGTCGCCGGCGCTCGCCAGCAGCGCGAGCAGTCCGGCCCGCACCACGGCGTGGTCGTCGCAGACCAGCAGCCGGACGGGAGCCGTCCGGGCGGGAGTCGTGCTCATCGCTGCTCCAGGCTCATCGGTGTTCCGGCCCCGGGCTCATCGGTGTTCCAGGGGGATCGCGGCGGAGACGACGGTGCCCTCGCCGGGCGTGCTCTCCACGGTCAGCCTGCCACCCAGCTGCCGCAGCCGGGCCCGCATCGCCGGCAGACCGTACCCGCGCCCGCCCCCGGTGCCGGCCGCGTCCGGGTCGAAGCCCTGCCCGTCGTCGGCGATGTCCAGCACGGCCTGGTCGCCGAGGAACGAGAGCGTGATCGCGGCGGCCGACGCCCCGGCGTGCTCGCGGACGTTGGCCAGCGCGCCCTGGGCGATCCGCAGCAGCGCGGACTGTGCGGCGGCGGGCAGCGGCACCGGCGTGCCGTCCAGGTGGAAGCGGACCGGCAGCCCGCTCTCGGCGGACTCCCGTTCGGCCAGCGCCCGCAGCGCCCGGTCGAGGGTGCGGCCGTCGGAGAGCTCCACCGGGGCGAGGTCGTGGACGAAGCGGCGGGCCTCGGCCAGGTTCCGGGCGGCCACCTCGGCGGCGGTGCGGACGTGGGTGCGGGCGGTCGCCGGGTGGGTGTCCCAGGTGCGCTCGGCGGCCTGGAGCAGCATCTGCTGGCTGGACAGACCCTGCGCCAGGGTGTCGTGGATCTCCATCGCCAGCCGCTCGCGCTCGGTCAGGGTGCCCTCCCGCCGCTCGGTGGCGGCGAGTTCGCGCCGGGTGCGGACCAGGTCGGCGATCAGTGCGCGCTGCCGGTCGGCCTGCCGGGCCATGAACAGGAAGACGCCGGTGGCGAGCCCGGCCACCGCGGGCGGCAGCAGGACGAGCGTGGCGTCGACGCCGCCGGGCAGCCGGATCTCGGCGATCACCACCAGCAGGGTCAGCGCGCCGACCAGCGGGATGGCCGCCTTCGCGGGCAGTGCCCGCAGCGCGGTGTAGATCAGCGGGACGGCGCACCAGGCGAAGCTCGGCGCGAGCAGCACCAGCACCACCCAGAGCGCCATCACCAGGGCCGACGGCCACCGGCGGTGCCGGCCCGGGGCGGGCGGACGGTGGTGGTCGAGCCAGGAGCCGGTCGGCTGGGCGACCGCGAGGGCCGCGCTCAGCCCGATCACCCAGGGCGCCTGCGCACTGCCCGAGTGGTGGGTGAGGTAGCGGTTGAGCGAGGCGGCGAGCAGCAGCAGGAAGGCGGAGTCCAGCAGCAGCGCCAGCCGGCCCGCGTCCGGATCGCCGGCGTCGTGGCCGAGGCCGCCGCGACGGCCGGCACCGGTACGGTCCGCAGCGCGGCCGGCGCTCGGGCGGGGCTGCTGCACGGGTGGCTCCTGGCTGAACGGGTGGTGCGTGCACGGTCGGTGCCGGCCCGACCCGGGCTGACCCGGTCCGCACTGACCTGCACCGATCCCTCGATGGTGACCCGTCCGGCCCGGGTCCGCATCAGCCGATCGGTTGACGCCGCCGTCCGCCGTCATGCCCGGACGCCCGCGCCGGACCGTCGATGTGACGGCCCCGTCCCCGGGCGGAGGATCGGAGCACGCCGCCGGGCGATCCCCCCAACTGTCCGGCGGCCCCCGACCCCCCACCCCACCCCGCAGATCCGCTGAGGAGCCGGACCATGAAGAAGACCTCCGTGCGCACCCGGGTGCTGACCGGCACCGTCGTCGCCGCCGCGCTCGCCGCCGCCACCGTGGGCGCCGTCTCGGCCAGCGCCGAGTCCACCGACACCCCGGCCGTCCCGGCCGCGGCGAAGGCCGACACCCAGAACAAGAACCTGGCCGCGAGCAGCGGTCTGACCATCGACGCCGCCACCCGCGCCGCCCAGGCCGCCCTGGACGCGGCCACCAAGGCCGGCCAGCACGTGTCGGTCGCGGTCGTCGACCGTGACGGTGTCACCCGGGTGCTGCTGAAGGGCGACGGCGCGGGCCCGCAGGCCCCGGTCTCGGCCGAGCGCAAGGCCTTCACCGCGGTGTCCTGGAACGCCCCGACCTCGGAGCTGGCCAAGCGCCTGGCCCAGGCCCCGAACCTGAAGGACATCCCGGGCACCCTGTTCCTGGCCGGCGGTGCCCCGATCCAGTCCAAGGGCGCTCCGATCGCGGCCGTCGGTGTCGCGGGTGCTCCCAGCGGCGACCTGGACGAGCAGTTCGCGCAGGCCGGTGTCGCCGAGCTGGCGAAGTGACGCCTCCCGGGACAGCTCCCGGGTCAGCTCACCGGACGTCTCACCGGACGTCTTCCCGTCGCGCCGCCGCCGGGGCGCAGTGACGGCAGCCCGGCCGGCCCGCCCTGCGCAAGGGCCGGGCCGGCCGGGCCATTGCCTCCTTCGGGTGAACGCCGGGAGGGTCGCCGCAGAACACGGGATGACCCTTCGAAAAGCCGGTGCCACTGTCAGTGGCGCGTGGCAGGCTTCCCGGTATGACGGCGTGGACCCTCAACGACATCGAACGTGCGATCCGCTCCTCCTGGGGCGTCGACACCTGTGCGCCCGAGGATCTGGCCCACTGGCGTCCCGACAATCCCGCCCGCGGCCAGTGCGGGGTGACGGCGATGGTGGTGCACGACCTGCTCGGCGGCGAGCTCATGATGGGCGAGGTGTACGTCGACGGGGTGCGGACGGACCTCCACTGGTGGAACCGTTTCGCCACCGGCTTCGAGATCGACCTCACCCGCGAGCAGTTCGGGCCGGACGAGTTGGTCGGCCCCGGCCGCCCGGTCGCCCGCCCGGCCCGCCCCGGCCGGCTCCAGGCCCAGTACGAGCTGCTGCGCAGCCGGGTGGTCGCCGAGCTGGGGCGCGGCACGGTCGCCGACCGCAGCCGGCTGCCGGCCTGCGCGTGAGCCGCCGCCCGGCCGCGGGTCCGCAGGCCGGTCCGCAGGCCTCCTGACGTACAGTCGATCGCACACGAGCAGTGGCGGCGAGAGGAGTGCGCGAATGCCCGGGCGGACGATCGGCTTCGTGGGGCTGGGGGCGATGGGGCGCGGCATGGCCGGCAGCCTGTTGCGGGCCGGCCACACCGTACGGGTCTGGAACCGCTCGCCGGAGCCGGTGGCCGCCATGGTGGCCGAGGGCGCGGAGGCGGCCGACTCGCTCGCCGAGGTGTTCGCCGCCGACACGGTGGTCTCCATGCTCGCCAACGACACGGCGGTCGAGCAACTGTTGCTCGACCCCGCGCTGCTGGCCGGTGCCGCGGCGACCCTGCACGTCAACATGGCCACCGTCTCGCTCGCCCTCGCCGAGCGGGCCGAGGCGCTGCACGCCGAGCACGGCATCGGCTACGTCGCCGCCCCCGTCCTCGGCCGGCCGCCGGTCGCGGCGGCGGGGCGGCTGAACATCCTGGTCGCGGGCGAGCCCGGGCTGCTGGAGCGGGCCGAGCCGCTGTTCGCCGCGATGGGCGAGCGCACCTGGCACTTCGGCGAGAGCCCCCGGCAGGCCAACACGGCCAAGATCAGCACCAACTTCCTGATCGCCTGCGCGATCGAGTCGATGGCCGAGGCGTGCAGCCTGGCCGAGGCGCACGGCGTCCGGCCGACCGACCTGGTCGAAATGCTCACCGGCACGCTCTTCCCCGGGCCGGTCCACACCGGCTACGGCGCGATGGTGGCCGAGCGCCGCTACGAGCCGGCCGGGTTCCGGCTGCCGCTCGGGCTCAAGGACGTCGGCCTCGCGCTGGAGGCGGGGGCCGCGCGCAACGTCCCGCTGCCGTTCGGCAGCATCCTGCGGGACGCCTTCCTGGACGCGCTGGCCCACGGCGACGGGGACAAGGACTGGGCGGCGGTCGCCGCCGTCGCCCGCCGCCGGGCCGGACTGCCCGACTGACCGTCGGCCGGCCGCCCCGGGTTCCGTGCCCGGGGCCGGCACGGGCACGGAATAACCGGCGTTCGACGGCAGCTCCCTCCTGCGTCCGCACCGCACGTACGACGGAGGAGTCCTGATGGCCGATCAGCAGCCCGGCGCCGAGGCGCCGCGCCGGTTCCTGTTCCTCGACGCCAGCGCGCGGGCCGACGGCAACTCGGCCCGACTCGCCCGGCTGGCCGCCGAGTCGAGCCTGCCGGCCGGCGCCGAGCAGCGCTGGCTGCGGCTGGACGAGCACCCGCTGCCGCCCTTCCGGGACCTGCGGCACACCGGTGACGGCAGCTACCCCGAGCCGGCCGGCCAGGAGCGGACCCTGCTGGACGCCACCCTGGCCGCCACGGACCTGGTCTTCGTCGCGCCGCTGTACTGGTACTCGCTGCCGACCAGCGCCAAGCTCTACCTCGACCACTGGTCGGCCTGGATGCGGGTGCCCGGGGTGGACTTCCGCGCCCGGCTGGGCGGCGGCACGCTCTGGGGCGTCACCGCCCTCGCCGGCGGGGACGACAAGGCGGAGCCGCTGATCGGCACCCTGCGGCTGACCGCCGAGTACATGGGGATGCGCTGGGGCGGGGTGCTGCTCGGCAACGGGACCCGCCCGGGCGACGTGCTGGGTGACGAGCGGGCGATGATCGCGGCCAAGTCCTTCTTCGCGGGCTGATCTCCCGGGCCGATGCCGGGGGCCGAGCCCGTGCGGACCGGCCTCCGGCGGGCCGGGCGCTGCGCGCATTCGCCGCTCGCCGCCGGAGGCCGTGCGGGACCGTCCTCCGGGCGTGTACCCGTCACCTGTAGGTCACCCCTCGGCATGGCGCAAAAGCCTTGCAAGTGGCCAGAGTTGGATGAATCGGGCACCACTTCCCCGGGTCCGGACCGTAGTCGGCCACCCGCCTTCCGGACCGGTCGGGTCATTCGGTACTCTCCGTCGGACTTTCAGCTTCGCGGGGGGTCCGCGGCGTCTGTGGCCGCCCCCTCGCGCCCGGGCCTCGCCCGGACACTTCCGTGAGGTCTTCCTTGTCCATACGTCGCAGTCTTGCCTTTGCCGGCGCCGCCGCGCTCGCGTCCTCGCTCGTGCTGGCCGGCGCCCAGGGCGCCATGGCCGTCGGCACCACCGGCACCCCCTCCGCCGTCGCGTCGCAGGCCGACAAGGCGTCGCACGCGAGCCTCGACCTCTCGCTGAACGGCGTGCCCGGCACCTTCATCGCCGGCGGTGACGCCCGCGAGTTCACCTTCAAGGTCGACAACCGGACGAAGCACGACTTCGTCTTCATCCCGCTGCTCAAGTTCAAGAACAAGGCGGGCTCGCTCCAGGCGAAGGACCTCAAGGTCCAGTACCGGCTCCCCGGGGGCGAGTGGCAGACCGCCGTGGCCGCCCCCGACAAGAGCGGAGAGAAGAACGACTCCGTCCTGATGCTGCTCGGCACCCTCGGCCCGGACGGCAACCCGGTCGCCGACGACCTGCTCGGGGTGAACCGCGGCAAGAACGTCCCGATCAAGGTCCGGGCCTCCTTCGCCGACGGTGCCCCGCTCGGCCGGGCCGGCGTCGTCCCGGTCGTCTTCGCCGCCCAGCTCGACGACTCCAGCCACCAGCCGGTCGACAACGGCCACCTCAGCTGCGACGGCGGCGTGGGCTTCGTCATCAAGGCGCCCGGCGGCAAGCCGACGCCCACCTCGTCGCACACCGGCAAGCCCAGCCCGACGCCGACCCCGACCCAGACGGGCAAGCCCAGCCCGACCGCGAGCGGTTCCCCGTCGGCCACCGCGACCGCCACGCCGACGGAGAAGCCGACCGAGAAGCCCACCGAGACCCCGACCGAGAAGCCCACCGAGAAGCCCACCGAGAAGCCGACCACCCCGGCCACCGGTGAGCCCTCCGGCTCGGCCACCGCCCCGGCCCCGGCCGAGAGCAGCGGCGACACCTCGGGTCCGATCGACTTCCCGGTGGAGCCCCCGGTCATCACCCCGCCGCCGCTGACCCCGGCCGCCGTCGACAAGGCCAAGGCCACCGCGGACGGCAACGACAAGGCCCTGGCCCAGACCGGTGGCGGTGACAACACCACCGCCATCGCGGCCACCGGCGGCGCCGTCCTGGCGGCCGGTGTCGGCACCCTCGTGGTGCTGCGCCGCCGCAAGGCCGCCCAGCAGGGCTGACCCGAAGCGCGCCGAGCCGAAGCGCGCCGACCTAGAGGGCGTTCCCCGCGGGGGCCGGGCCACGGCTGATGCCGGCC
>NZ_JBHVFE010000458.1:0-7123 GCF_042801945.1 Kitasatospora sp. NPDC057542 | reverse complement strand
GAGCCCCGTCTGCTGGGGCGGCCACCGGCGTGCAAGGCGCCGAGCAGCTCTGAGCGCCCGCGCCTTCAGCCCGCCCATCCGTGCCCAGCCCGATGTCCGGTTCAGCCACTGCCGAGTATCCAGATCGCGCTTGCCCGCGATCTGCTCCGTTCGGAGACCGGCGGCAGCCAGTACCCTCGCGGACTGTCCGACCGCATCCTTGCTTCCTGGTACGGCCGCCTCGGCTTCCATCCTGACTACGGCATCTGCATGGTTCGATGCGCCCGGTGCGGCAGAGCCGGCCGCCGCCGACAGCGCGCCGGGCCTTACTCCAGGGCAGTGCAGTCCTGGCCGAAGAGGGTTGACCAGCTCTGCGAGACCGCTACCGTCCCCCTTGCTTCCGCCGGGCGCCAGCGACGCCGACGAGGTCTGCGTACCAGATCGGACGCGGGCTACGGCTCAGTGCTGGCCCGCCACATCAAACGCTCGCCCACGCCAGCCGCCACGCCTCCAGGTGGTGTGGCTGCGATGCCATCCCTTCCTCAACTTGGAGATGTCATGTCCGAATCACTATCACTTCTGGTCCGCGGCTGCCTCCCCGAACACGTCAGCTTCCCGGCCGTCCGGGCCGTACTCGAGGTGCTGGCCGACGCCAAGATGACCTGCGCCGACCTCTCCTCCGAAGAGGCTCACCAGGTCAGGAATCGGAGCTGCACCGTCGGCGCCGTCGTCACACCCCGCGAAAGCCCCTCCGAGGTGATCGTGGAGTGGTTCGAGGACGGGGCCACCGACGAAGCCGCTCTACCGGCCCGCCGGGTCCAGACTGTCCGAAGCATGCGCAATCGCGTTCTTGACGAATGCGTTGGACTGCTACGCGACAGCGGCTTCACAGTGGCCCTCTCCGAGTCCTCGCGCACCCGTACGCGGCGGCTGCAGTCCCTGCTCGTGTCCGGCGAGCCGCACGAACTCGCGAAGGACTTGACGCAGACTCTCGCCCAGTACGGCCTGTCCCGGGCCGGTGTACTCCCGTCGTACTGGGAGATTCCAGACCTGTACCGCATCGTGGCCGTATCGGACGCGCTCGCCCTGACGTTCTCCCACGCGACGCAGGTGGAGCGGGTCCGGGACGCCATAGCCGTGCTGCGCGCCCAGGGCCTGAACGCCAACGAGGACGCGCCCAGCCTGTACGGCGTCGGCTACGGCGTCCTGGTGCGCGAGAACGCGTGGCCGGCCGGGGAACGCGACGGACTGAGCCCGGAGACCACCGAGTGCCAGGCTGCGCGGGACCTGCTGTGGACTCGCGGGTTCTCCCATGAGAACCCCGAGCTTGGCACGATCGGACATCGGGTCCACCCGCCCACCGACCTTGCCGCGCTGTACGACCGGGTGAGCGTGACCGCGGCGGACACCGCCTACGCGGAAGGGCACGGCCGGGAGCTGGCCACCGCCCTGTCGGCCGCGCACGCGGTGGCGTTCACAGCGGCCGGCTGGAGTGTGGTTCGCGAGGACCCGACCACCATCACGGTGTGCCGAAGCGCCGCGCTCCGCGCGGCCGCGGCCAGTGGGCCGAACACGGCGCCGACCGCCGTCGCAGCGGCGGTCTGACCCAGTCCCGACAGGGGCACCCACGCCGTGACCACCGGGTCGCGCAGCGCCCGTTCGCTGCGCGGCTCGCCGATGGCAGAGCGCGCTTGTCCAACCAGGCCCGAAGCTCATGACACAGCAGGGAAGGCGCAGGGCGGATCGAAGATGCAAGACCTGTCAGGAAGTCAGCCCTCCGCCGCCGACCCTGACGACCGCGAGCACTCCCACCACCGGGTTCTCGCCGCCATGGCCCATGGCAACAGGGGCCAACACCCAAGCCCATCCACGCAGACAGCCAGCCGATGCCGGTGCGCTCGCCGACATCTGGGTCGATCCCCAGGCCGACCCTCACCCCCTTGAACGCCCGCCCGAGCGCCCTACCGTGCGGACCGTGCCGCGCCCCGAGCCCGGGCCAAGCCAGGGCAGGCAGAGCACCCCAAGCAGAAGCCCACCAAGCCAGTGCTGACGCGCCCACCAGAAGGAGAAACCGATGAACGCGACCGCCGAACGGGTACGACTGGCCGCCAGTGCCCTCCGGGAGCTGTTCCGGGACTACCCGACCGACCCCGACGAAACGTCCGGCGCAGTAGTGCTGACCATCACCGCCACGGCGAGCGGGGAGCAGCACCGCCTGGAGCTGCAGCCCGGACAGGCGGACTGGATGCGCCAGCTCGCTGAAGCCGAAGCCAGCAGCTGCCACCGTGCGCACCCCGACCAGGACGGGCAGTGCGGCCACTGCAATGGCACGGGCAAAGCATCCGCGAACCCCACCGTGCAATCCGCCACGTCTTACCCCGGTCACGCGACGCACTTCACCGAGCAGGTCTTCGCACTGGCAGCCGAGGCCGGCCTGCACCCGACATCCTCCAAGCCCTACCGCGGTGCGTGGCGCATCTACCTTGACGCCAAAGCGGGACCGCAGTCCCTGTGCGGCTCGATCATGGTCGGTGCCCGCAGCGGACGAATCCTGCGAGCCCAACTTGTCCACGACGGCGGCGCGAAGGTTGCGAACCACACCGGAGCGGTCCAAGCCCGTCAGGCACTCGTCGCCTACGCGAACTCGATCGGTCGCCGACCTTGCAGGTAGCGGCCGGGCCACCACGACGACCGTACGCGCGGCCCCGTGCTTCGCGGGGCCGCGCCCACTCGGCCGCCGCCTCCGACGGTGCTGCCTACGAAGAACCGACCGCCCCATCAAGCCGCAAGCCGAGGTGGCCAGTCCGGTCCTCGGGACCGGGTGGCCAGCCGGACTTGACTGGTTCCTCCACACCACTACGGTGCGCCCCGCGTCCCAGCCCGAGTACCGAGACGCCATAGCAAGCCGACGCCGTCCGCTACTTACCGAGGCTGCGCAGCATGCCGCCCACGCGGAACCCAGCGGCCCAGCACAGGACCCCGCGCCCCGCACCGACTCAATTACCCGAAGGGCACCAGCATCCATGAACATCAAGCGTCCGTACCCGCAGCTGTCGGCCGTGCTCGCCGCCCTCGGCGCAGCCGGCCTCACCGCCGAAGCCAAGGTCTCGAGCGGCACCGCGGCCGACGACCAGGTCGTCGTGCCTGCACCCGGCGGCAGCTACTTCACCATCTGCTGCTCCGATGCGGGTACCGGATCCGACGCCCATCTCGCCGGCTACCAGGTCCTGCTCCGCAACCGGGAAGGCGACGTTCTCGCTGTCGCCTATGACAGCAGCACCACCGGTGACACGGATCCCGCACCCGTGGTGGCGGGAGTCGTGGCGGTTCTGCAGAACCACCCCACCGCCAGGGCGGAGCAACTCATCCCGGACACCGCGGGGGCACCGTCAGGGAGCAACCCGCAGAACACCTACACCGGCTTCGCCGACCCCGTCGGTGCTACTCGCATCGGCCACCCGGGGGTCTACGTACGGAACACGCCCGTGCTCGCCGTGGAACAGATCCTGCCGCCTGTGGCTGTCGAGCTCACCCTGCGCAACCCTGTCCCGGGCAAGGGCCCTCTGCGCGTTCGCCTGGACCCCGGCACCACCGGTCCCTGGGCCGTCCACCCGACGGCCGAAACCGGCTGATCAGCCGCTACCCGCTCCCCGGCACAGCGGGGGAGCGGGTACCGGCAGGCCCGTAGCTGGCCAAACCCGACGCGGACAGTCCTTGATCCGCCAGCAACCACCCCTACAGTGCACACCAGTTGAGCCTCTGAGACCCGAGGCCAGAGCCGGCCTACGCCGCCGCGTGCCCGGCCCGCACCCGAAACACCGGCAGCCACGCCACACCCACGACCCGGCATCCCTCCCCTGAAGTGGAGTTCACCGTGCCCTCCTTCCTCGACAAACTCTCCCGCCTATTGCGCGCCGCCCTGCCCGAACGCCCCAACCAGCGCCACCTGGCGGCGTTGCGGCTGGCGGCGCCCCGTCAACCGGGCGCGGAAATGCTCAGCGCCACGTCAAGCCCCGCCCCTGCCCTTCCCGGTCCCGGCCAGTACCGGGTCGCGGTCCTGTTGAACGTTGCCCTCGGCCCGGAGGGAAGGATGGTCAACTTCGACGGCTTCCAGGATGGCCATGAGCTGGCAGTGGCCAGTCCGGCCGAGGGAAGCCCTCTGCTGATCCTCACGGTCACCGCCCAGGACCTGCTGTCCGCTGCCGGACGAGCCTTCGACATCGGTAACCGCCAGGACACCGACGACAAGGGCGTGGAGTGGCCTTGCGACCTCCGCTCGGTGTCCGTCGGCGATGTCGTGCACATCACCAGTCCGTCCGGCCACTGGTACTACCTCGCCGTGGCGCGCAGGGGCTTCACCCACATCGATCCTCCGCTCAGGAAGTCCATCGTCGCGCTGGTCGGCAGCTCGGCGACCTCCCGCATCTGACCGGCCCAGCAGAACCAGCACGCGCTGCACCACCCCGAACGGGGCCAAGTCGAGCCCCGCCACACGAGACGAGGACGACCACAGTGATCGAACGCCCGACCCCCCAAAACGGACCCGACGGGGCTTCGCCTACAGATCTCGGCGCTGGCCAGGCTCCAAACGCTCACCGCGAAGTCGGGCCCCGCACAGTCACCCACCCCGCTTACCGGCACACCGAAGCCGGGCCGGACAGCCCGCTGACATCGCGCGCCGCCGTGCGCGGCGCCATCGCCCACGCGATCGCCAACTACCAGGCCACGGTCACCGCCAGCCCGGACGGCACGATCCGGATCACCACGTCCAGGCCCGGCGAGAACCCGCGCACGTTCGTACCCGCCCCGCAGCAGGAACAACAACCTGTCTGTACCGCCTGCCAGCACTTCGAGACAGAGCACGACCTGATCTACATGAACCACTGCGGCCGGGGCCGCTTCACCACCGACCCCGTCAGCGGGGACCTGCCCGACGGCTGGCTGTCCAATGAGGCCGCCTACCAGCTCCACCTCGCCGAGACCGGCCAAGACGGCGCCGAGGCCTGCGAACATGCCCTCGCCGTGGCCCGCGCGGTGCTTGGCCAGGACGGCGGCCAGCAGTGACCGCCTACCCGCACCGCCTCCGCCTGGCATGTGGGCACCGCTTGGACGCCCACCCAGTACCTCCGACATCCAACTCCGCATTCCGACCTGGAGACTGCCATGTCCTTCGCCAAGTCATCGTCCCTCAGCGCGCCAGCAATCAGCCACCAGAGCTATGTGCTCTCGCTCGCCATCCCTGAGAGCTACGCGCTCATCCACACCGACACGGGTCCGCTGCAGGTCGACATCCTCAAGCTCGAATACACGGGCTTTAGCCAGAACTACTACCTCAAGGGCCTCGCCATCTGCCACGACGACCGCGGAGAGCGTGTCGACGTCGATGTCCTGCCGCGCGACTCGTTCAAGCCAGAGCCCCGGCCGGTCTGGCTGGACGCCCTGCTTGTGAAGTATCAGCCCCACGGCTGGAACCTGACGGAGGGCACTCACCCCATCGGCACCCTTGACCGGCGCTGAGCAGCTGAAGAACTGCACTGATGTGCCAGGACTGTCTCGCTTCCGTCTTCCGGCGGGAGCGAGACGTCGTGCTTCCTCCGGGAGAGCCGCCGGTAGCCCCGGCCCCAGGCCGAGGCAAGGTGCGCTCCATGGCACCGACAGCGGCACTGATGCGGGCGGTCGAACGGACCCTGCCCAGAACGACCACCTCGCCGGCTGCCAGCACTGCGTGCTCTGGGCATCCGGGGGTTGACTCGCCGCCCCGCCTCGCTACGTTCCCCACCAGCGGTCGGGTCGGTGTGTTCCTGCAACGTGTCACTCTCCGCGTCCCGGTTCCTGCGTCCCGTTTCAGCAGCTACCGCTTACCGATGGTGGAGCGGCCGCTGGTCGGTTCCGGTGTCGCGCCGGGTGCTGGCGCTGGCTGGCCGGGTGGCAGGGGTCTTGCTGCGGTGTGTGTCTGTGCAGTTTCGCGGTGAGTCAGTGTGGGTGGGGGGTTGTTTGGCCGGGTGTCGTGTCTAGGTTCCGTAGTGGCTCCCGCGTGGTCGTTCGGCCCCGGTGCTTTCCCTTCCCCTGGCCTCCTGGTCTGTGTCATGCCGTCCCGTTGCCCGGGTTGGCCCGCAGCGTGCGGCGGTCGTGGGGAAGATGCCAGGGGCGCGGCTGTGTGGGAGGCCACTGATCGGGGCCCGCGGCCCCGGTGTGTGGTTGTTCATCTGGCCAGACGGTGACCACACCCCGGGGCGGGGTCCTCAACTCCGGTTCAGGAGAGGTGGATCTCTACCATGGCACACGCGCGTTCGAAGGTTCCAGTCGCATCCCCGCGAGTCACTCAGCCTCGGGTTGTGACCGCACGTTCCCACCAGGCCACGCCCACCGCCGCTGCCACTGGCGGCCGGGCCGCGCCGGCCGGTTCCCCGCAGGCTGCTCCCGGCGACGGTGGAAAGACCCTCACGGTTGCTGCCGCCAGGGCGATGGTTCTGGCCCGGATTCCGGCGGCCGTACGGATCGAAGCCCTGCGTGAGACCGTCCGGCGCCTGCTGGAGGCGAACCGGCGACTGCGTCAGCGGCTGGTCGCGAGCGACGACCAGATACGAGAGCTGACCCAGGAACGGAAACAGCTGCACGCCGAGCTTGCCGAGGCCCGCACGGACCCGGTCAGCGGTCTCGCCGGACGCCAGGCCTTCACCCGCCACGCGGCCGAACTGCTGCGCACGACCAAACGCGGATACAGCGTCGTCCTGCTGGACCTGGACGAGTTCAAGCCGGTGAACGACCGGTTCGGGCATGCGGCCGGTGACGCCGTGCTGGCAGCCGTGGGAGATCGGATCGCCCACTGGCTCGGCCCCGAGGAGAGTGCCGCACGGCTCGGTGGCGACGAGTTCGTCATCCTGGCCACACACGACGCCCGCCTGCCGGGCCGCGTCAATGTCCTACGGGACGCGATCACCGCCCCCGTCAGCCATGGAGGCCTGACGCTCAAGGTCGGAGTCTCGGCGGGCTCGGCACGGGTGACAGGCGGCCTGAGCCGGGCGCTCGGCGCAGCCGACCAAGCGATGTACGAGGCCAAGGGCTCCGGTCGTCGGGGACGCACCGCCGCAGCGCCCCGCGACGTGTAGCGGTCCTACACTCCGCCCGGGCACCCCACATGGGG
>NZ_JBHVFE010000457.1:0-7133 GCF_042801945.1 Kitasatospora sp. NPDC057542 | reverse complement strand
GGTCTCACGACCCCTGGGCCCCGGCCCGCAGCAGCGCAGTCACTCCCCGGCGAACCGCTCCCGCAGCTCGGCCAGCACCTCCGCCGCCTCCGGCAGCCCGGCCGCCTCGCAGCGCGCGATGCCGGCGGTCAGCCGGGCCACCGCCGCCTCGGTGCGGCCGAGGTCGCTGCCCTCGATCAGCGCGGCCAGCCGGACGGACTCCGCCCGCGGCGACTCGGCCTGCTCGCCGCCCGCCTCGTACTCCGGGATGGCCCGCTCGACCTCGGCGAGCGCCTCCTCGTACCGCCCGGCGACGGCCAGCGAGCGCGCCCGCTCGTAGTGCGAACCGCCGCGCAGGTACCACGAGTTGTACTCCTCGCCGCGCCGCTCGGCCGCCGCGCCGACCGCATCCGCCTCGGCCAGCAGGGCCAGCGCCGCGGCCAGCCCCTCCTCGCCCTGCTCCCGCATCGTCAGCCGAGTCAGCTCCCGCAGGGTGGCGGCCAGCTGGTCCACCTGCGGCGCCTTGCCGTGCGCCTCGCGGGCCCGGGCCAGCGCCGCCTCGGCGGCGTCCCAGCGCTCGGCCCGGGCGAGCGCCAGGGTGGCCTCGCAGGCGACCATGGTGTGGGTCTCCTGGTCCTCCCAGCCGGCCACCAGGTCGGCCAGCCGCAGGTACTCCTCGGCCGCGTCCCGGTGCTCCTCCAGCTCGGACAGGCCCCGGGCGAGGTCCAGCCGGGCCTGGGCGAGCATCCGGACGTCCAGCCGGGCCGCCGACGCGTCCAGCAGCACCGACTCCAGCACGGCCACCGCGTCCGCCGCCCGGCCGGTGTCGCGCAGGACGTCGGCCAGCTGGAGGCGCACCCGGGCGGCCTCCTCGACCGCCTCGGCGCCCTTGCGGTCGTAGCGCGCGGCCGCCTCCGACAACGCGCGGACCGCACCGCCGAGGTCGCCGACCTGGAGGCAGCAGTGGCCGAGCATCATGTACGTCGGCGCGTACGGGTAGGAGTCGTCGCCCCAGCGCACGGCCTCGGCCAGCGCCCGGTGGAACACCTCGACCGCCTGGCCCGGCTCATGGCTCTGCAACAGCACCTGGCCCAGCAGGCCGAGCACCCGCGGGGTGTGCCAGGGCAGCTCCGCGGCGTCCAACTGGGCGAGCACCTCGCGCAGTTCGGCCTGCGCCTCGGCCAGCCGGCCCTGCCGGGCGGCGGCGTCGGCCGTGTACTGCCGGGAGGTGGCGGCCCGCCGCTCGGAGCCCAGCTCCACGGCCGTCCGCCGGTAGGCCCCGACCGCCGCCTCGAAGCGCTCGGCCACCTCGGCGGTGGGCTCGGGCTCCGCCTCGACCAGGTCGTGGTGGGCGGCGTAGGCGCGGGCCTGCAACACGATCAGGTAGTCGTCGTCGGTCAGTTCGCCGCCTGCGCGCAGTTCCTCGGCCCGGGCCAGCGCCGCGTCGAGCGCCGCCCAGTCGACCTGCCTGGCGCCGCGCGCGCCGTCCTCACCGTCCGCACCCCCGCTGCCGTCCGAACCGCTCCCGCCCCGGCCGCTCCCGTTCCCGTCGCTCCCGTCCCCGTCGCTCTCGTCCAGGTCCGCGATCAGCGTCCGGGTGCGGCACATCAGCGCCGGCCCTGGCAGCCCCGCCTGCTCGAACAGCTCGGCGGCGGCCAGCAGCCCGGCCTTGCCCTCGGCGTACGCGTCCCGCTGGAGCGCCTCGTGGGCACGCTGCTCGGCGAGTTCGGCGCGCAGCCGCTCGGGGCCGCCCAGCTCGGCGCTCTCCGGGTGGACGAAGCCTGCGGCCCCGGCGCGCTCGGCGACCCGCTTCCACAGCCGCTCGGAGTCCGGGTGGCCGAGCAGCTCCAGCTCGCGGGCCCGCAGCACCAGGGCGGTGAAGTCCTCCGGCTCCGGCTCGGCCGTCCGGCGCGGCGCGGGCGCGACGGCCGGGGCGGCGGACAGCTCGGGCGCGACGGCGGCCCGCACGCCCAGCGCCAGCGGCTCGGCGAGCAGCGGCTCGACGGCCAGCCGGGCGCGCCGCTCGGCGCCGACCGCGCCCGTGCCGTTGCGGGCGTCGAAGCGGGCGGCCAGCGCGTCGGCCTCGGCGCGCACGTGGGCGAGCAGGGAGTCCACCGTCCAGGGCGTGCCGGCCGGGCCGCTGACGGCGAGTTCGCCGTGGCCGGCCCGGGCGAGCCGGGCGACCAGCACCTCGACACCGGTCAGGAAGTCCAGCCGGGCGGCCGGGTCGCCGGTGACCGTGAACAGGGCGCGGTTCTCGGCGAGCAGCTCCAGGCCGCGCGGCTCGTTGCCGGACAGCGCACAGAACTCGACGTGCAGGCCGACCGCGCTCAGCATCGAGGCCTTGCCGCGGGCATGGCGGTAGCCGCAGAGGTGGCCGGAGCGGGCCTCGTCCGGCCGGCCCTGACGCAGCTGCGCGAGCAGCGCGGTGGCCTGGCTGAGGTAGGGCTCCTGCTCGCAGCCGGAGCGGCCGTCCAGCACCGGGGCGAGCACCTCCAGCGCCCGGGCGTCGTCCCCGGCGGCGAGGAAGTGCCGGGCACGGGCGCGGGTCTCGCAGGCGTGGCAGTCGCTCAGCTCGGAGCGCGGGCGGGCCGCCCACAGCTCGTAGGCGTTCTGCACGTCGATACCGGTCTGCACGGCCAGGTGGTAGCGCTGGGCGTAGTACGGCTGGAGGTCGTGACCGGCCGCGCGGTAGCGGTCGCGCAGCTCGGTGTGCCAGCGTCCGATCGCCGCGAGGGGGACGTCCGGGGTGTCCTTGAGCGCGTCGGCGACCCACTTGAAGCGCCAGAACACCTGGTGCCGGGCCCACTCGCCGAAGCCGTCCGGGTCGGTGTCCCAGAGCTTGAGGATGCGGGCGAAGACGACCGGGCCCTTGCTGCGCTCGCCGTCGTACTCGTAGGCCTCCATCAGCTCCAGCAGGGCCATCGAGCGGACCCCGGTGTCGTCGAACTGCTCGGCGGCGTCGACGAGTTCCTCGGCCGTGACGGTCCTGGTCCGGCCGTACGGGCGGGCGTCGTTCTCGCGCAGCGCGGCCATCACCGCGTCGGGGGTGTCCAGCATCACGCCTCCGCCCCGCCGTCGCGGCCGGAGCCGGCAGCCTCGTGGCCGAGCATGGCGTGGTCGAGCAGGCTGATGAACGAGCGGTTGAGCAGGGCGGACTCGCTGGCCTTGAGCGGGCGGCGGGTCATCAGCACGGCCTGCCCGTACAGCGCCTCGACGGCGGTGACGGCCAGCTCGCGGTCGGTGACGGTGGCGGCGCGGCGCACCAGCGGGTTGAGGTGGTTGAGCACCAGCTGGGCACGGGGCACCTCGGCGCGCAGCGAGCCGAGGATGTCCGCCCACAACCCGTCGGCCTCGTCGGCGAGTTGGGCCCGGGTGCGCTCGTGCCGGGCCTCCCGGTTGTCGAGCAGCAGGGCGGGCGCGTTGGTCGGGTGGAAGCTGCGCAGCGCGACGTCGCAGTCGAACCGGCCGACCACCTCGCGGGCGATCGCCAGGAAGGCGTTGGCGGCCAGCTCGACGGCCGGGTCGACGGTGTCCAGGTGCGCGGTGACGGTGCCCGGGTCGAGGTCGGAGACCGAGACGCCGGGGCGGATCTCGGGCAGCCGGTGCACCAGGTCGTGGTCGTACGTGTAGCCGCCGTTGACCACGCCGAGCCCGGCGGCGCCGGCGATCGGGGCGACCTGGCGGAACTCCTCGACCGTCCGGGTCACCAGCACCACCGGGTGGCTGCGGGCGAACTCGTCCAGGGTGACGTTGCCGTCGGTGGTCTCGAACGGCAGCCAGGGCAGCATCATCCGCAGCAACTCGTCGTCGTAGCGGGCGAGTTCCTTGACGGCCAGGTGGTGGACGGACAGGAAGCGGTGCAACAGCGCCGGGTCGCTCGCGGACAGGCCGGTCAGCCAGTCGCGGATCCGGGCACCGAGCGCGTCCCGGACGGCGGCGAGCGTCTCGTCGGCGTACAGGCCCTCGCGGGAGGCGGTGGGGCGCAGCCCGTCGGTGTCGACGACGCAGCGGACGAAGAACGCCCAGTCCGGCAGCAGTTCGTCGGCCTGGTCGGAGAGCAGCATGCCCTTGAGGTGCACCCGGTGGCCGTTGCGGCGCGAGGGCGGGGCGGCGTCCGGCAGGACGTACGCGACGCCGCGCAGGCCGACCAGCGGCAGGTCCAGCTCGATGGTGTCGAGCGGGGTGAAGTCGAAGGCGGCGCGGCAGTACTCGGTGAGCGCGTCGCGCCTGGCCAGCGGGGAGGCGTGGCGCTCGGCCCACGGCGGGGTGCGGTTGACCCGGTGCTCGGTGCCGCCCGCGTCGATCACGGTGACGTCGTGGCGCAGCAGGCTGCCGAAGTCCCGGGCGAGGGTGAGGACCCGGCCGGGGCGGGTCCACTCGGCGGCGTCGGCGCGCGGGGCCAGCGTGACGGTGGTGCCCGGCTCGGGCTTGGCCGAGGCGGGCAGGGTGCGGATGGTGTAGCTGCCGTCGGAGCTGCCGCGCCACTCGATCGCCGGGGCGTCCGGGGTGGCGGCGGAGCGGGTGACCACGGTGATCTCGTCGGCGACCACGAAGCAGGCGAGCAGGCCGATGCCGAACTGGCCGATGAAGTCGCCGCGGGCCTGGGCGAGCCCGGCGCCGTCGAGCCGGCCGTCGGCGTCGCGCTTGGAGCTGCGGCCGATGGTGGCGAGGAAGGTGTGGACGTCCTTCTCGGTCAGGCCGATGCCGGTGTCGGTGACGGACAGCACGTCGTCGGCGCGGACGGTGATCGTGGCCGGCGCCCCGGGGTCGAGGGCGCGGCGGGCGGAGATCGCGTCCACCGCGTTCTGCAGCAGCTCGCGCAGGTAGACCCGCGGGCTGGAGTAGAGGTGGTGGGAGAGCAGGTCCACCAGTCCGCGCAGGTCCACCTGGAAGGTGTGCGCACTCGTCGGGTTGTCGGTAGGGGACACCGGAGGCTCTTTCGATCGCGGGGTGGATGGCGGTGGTGGGGTACGGCTCAGCGCCAGTACGAGGTGCAGCGGTCGCGGTGGGCACGGAAGGCCTTGACCGGATCGCGCGACAGGTAGTGCCAGGGCGCCTCGGTCACGCAGCCGTCCAGCGCGTCGAACAGCAGGCGCGCGGTCTTGGGCTGGTCGGCGAGGGAGAAGGCCATCGCGAAGGCGTTGAAGCTCGCCTGCCAGCCGCGCACCGGATCGAAGTCGGGGTGCAGGACGGACCGGAAGGCCGCCTCCTGGAGCCCGGCCACCACGGCCGGGCTGGTCAGGTAGGCGCGGTCCTCTCCGTCCGGGAGAGCCAGCCACTGCTCCAGGTGCGCGAGTGCCACCAGCTCACCGAGGGGACTGCCCTCGGGGGCGGCGAACATCACCGAGCGGGCGAACTCGTGCATCTCCTCGTGCGAACCGCCCCACTTGGCGCTCAGCTGCTGCAGCCGGATCCGGTGCGAGCCGGCGTTCCCGGGCGCCCGGCGCACCGCGGCCTCGAAGCGGCAGGCGGCGACCTCCGGGCCGAGTGAGGCGCCCAGGGCGCTCATCTGCAGGAAGTTCCAGGGGGCGTGCCAGGACGGCTCGCGTTCGGCGGCCTCCAGCAGCTGCTCCTCGGCGACGTCCAGGCGCTGGTGGAACACCTTCCACCCCTCCTCGGTGACGTCCTTGGCCCGGGCAGCCGTCCGGGCCTCCCAGCCCCAGACGACGTGCCGGGCTCCGGACAGCAACAGCAGCAGGGTGTCGTCCGGGGTGTCGGCCAGCGCGCGGGACGTCCACTGCTCGACCCGGGGCACGTCGGACATCGCCCCGACGAGGAAGGACAGCTCGGCGCCGTCGGCGGCGGCCAGCGTGGGGCGCAGCGCGGCCCAGTCCCCGGCGGCGGCCTGCCGGAGCGCCAGGCGCGCCGACTCGTCCCCGTACGTCGGGTCGAGCCGCGGCTCGGCGCTGCCGGTGGCGGCGGGCGATCCGGCGCCCCGGCGGCCGAACCCGAACCCGCGCCGCACGGCCCGGTCCTGCGCGCCCTCCCCGCCGGAGCGGCGTCGGAACAGCGGCATGTCTGGCCCCCTCGAACGTCATCGGTATCTTTCGCATGGCCGCACGCTGGCCACGAGATAGGTACATATCACGGTCGACTGACATCCGTTTGCCCAGCCCAGCGCCCCGGGCCGCACGGAGGGAGGCGGTGGACCGGCCGCCCGCCGCTCGGCACGGCCCGGCCCGGATCGAACACCCGGGGGGAGGAGGACCGGCCCGCACGGCCCGCGGCCCGGCCGACGGGCCCTCAGTCGACGGGCCCTCAGCCCACGCCGAGCCCGGCGTCCGGCGCCTTGCCGCTCTGCGCCTGCTCGATCCGCTTGACCAGCATCACCGCGAACTTCCGCGTCGCGGCCACGTCCACCGGACCGCCCTCGCTGGTCACGCTCGCCACCACGGTGCCCGAGCGCACCACGATGCCGACGCCCTCGCCCTCGGCCAGCGGCCCCTGGAAGGCCTGGCTCTCGCTGCCCAGCGCCGGAGTGTCGACCTTCTTGAACGGCCCCGCGGAGTACGAGGCGTAGTTCTCCTTCAGCCGCTGCGCCGCCGCGTCCCGGCTGGGCAGGGTGTCCACCAGGAAGCGGACGACCACGTCCCCCGAGGAGAACCGGACCGACCCGCTCAACGGCTTGCCGGCGCAGGAGGCGGCGGCGGCACCGGTGCAGGTGACCTTGTGGTCGGCGGTGTCGACCCTGCGCTTCTCCTCCTCCCACCCGGCCATCGCCTTGGCGTCCGGCAGCACCTGCCCGACCACCTTGTCGTCCAGCAGCGCCGTCTCCAGGTCCCCGCGAGGCGCTTCCGCCGCGGCCGGGGCCGGGGCGGAGACGGGTGCCGAACCCGCCCCGGGCGCGGAGGGCGCCGCCTGGTCGGGCGCGCCCCCGGCCGGGGCGGAGGCGGACGCCGCAGCCGTACCCGGCGCAGTCGTACCCGCCGCGGACGAGGCCGGAGAATCCGCCGCGCCGACGCTCTTCGACCCCCCGGAGGAGCACCCGGCCAGCACGCCCGTCAGCACTCCGGCCGCCGCCACCGCGGCGAGCACCCGCCGACCACCCATCCCCATCGCCCTCCCTAGGCCTGTCAGTGACCCCTCAAGATAGCGACCGCCCCGCTGCCGAACACCGGCGGGGCGGTGACCGCCCCGGTCACCGCCCCGCC
>NZ_JBHVFE010000456.1:0-7147 GCF_042801945.1 Kitasatospora sp. NPDC057542 | reverse complement strand
CGGCACGGCCCACGAGTGTGTCCGGCGCCCCTGGACTCCCCGGAGGCCGGCCCGGGTTCCCCCGCTCGGCCACCCCGGAATCCCCCGCCGACCGGCCCTGATCCGTCCACCGAGGGCCCGCGCCCGGAGCCGTCGGCGTACGGCGGTACGGTTGCGCTCCGACAGCGCACCCAGGTGCCCGGGCCCGGAAGGACCGGCCCGGCCGGGGCGGCGACCGCGGCAATCGGAAGGAAGGGTGCGCGATGGCGGCGGAGGAGGAGGGCCTGACCGGCCCCGGCGAGGCCAGGCCTGCACCGGAGCCCGGGCCGGAGCCGGCGGCGGAGGTGCGCCCGGAGCCGACGGCCGATCCGGTCCACGAGCACCGGCCCGGGCCCGGGTCCGTCCCCGAACTGCTGCTCGGCCGCCCGCCGATGGCCCGCCCGCTGCCGTCCTTCGACCACGAGGCCGCCCCCGCCGAGCCCGGCCCGCTGTTCGTGGACTGGCTCGCCACCGCGCTGCACGCCGGTGTGCTGGACCCGCAGGCCTTCACCCTCTCGACCGTGGATGCCGACGGCATGCCGGACGCCCGGGTGCTGGTGCTGCGGGACGTCGATGCGGCCGGCACCGGCTGGAACTTCTCCGCGGACGCCGACAGCCCCAAGGGCCGCCAGCTCGCCGGCCACCCCGCCGCCGCGCTGACCGTCTACTGGCCACAGCTGGGCCGCCAGGTCCGGGTGCGCGGCACCGTCGAACGGGCCGCCGACCTGGTCGCCGCCGCCGAGTTCGCCACCCGCTCACCCGCCGCCCGGGTCCACGCGCTGGTCGGACAGCAGAGCGAGCCGTTGGGCTCGTTCGCCGAGTACGACGAGGCGGTGGCGGTCGCCCGCCGTCGGCTGGAGGCGCACCCGGACGCGGTCCCGCCGGGGCACGCGGTCTACACCCTGTGGGCGCACGAGGTGGAGTTCTGGCAGGGCGACGCCCAGCGCCGGCACATCCGGCTGCGCTACACCCGCACCGGCCCGGTCAGCTCCCCGGAGTGGTCGCGCACCCTGATCTGGCCGTGAGCCGTGAGCCGTGAGCCGTGAGCCGTGGGCCGTGGGCCGTGAGCCGTTGAGCCGTTGAGTCGTTGGGCGGCTTACGTGACCGCAGGCCGACAGGCCCGTCACCGCCGCCCGGTCAGCGTGGCGCCCACGCTGGCCGCGACCACGCAGCCGATCCCGGTTAGCTGCGGCACGCCCAGCAGCTGACCCAGCACCACCAGCCCGACCAGAGCACTGACCGCCGGCTCCAGGCTGACCAGCACGCTGAACACCCGCTGCGGCATCCGTCGCAGCGCGGTCATCTCCAGCGCGTACGGGATCACCGGCAGCAGCAGCGACACCCCGGCCACCGCGGCGAGCAGCGCCGTCGGCGAGGCGCCGGGCGCGGTAAGCCCGTGCCAGGCCTGGCCGAGCCCGAACGGCGCCAGCGTCAGCGCGCCGACCGTCATCGACACCGCCAGGCCCTGGAACCCCTGGAAGGCCGCGCCGACCTTGTCGGTGAACAGGATGTACGCGGCGTAGCAGGCGGCCGCCCCGAACGCGTACAGCAGGCCGATCGGGTCGAGCGACCCGCCGCCGTCCCCTTCGCCGAGCAGGGTCAGCAGCACCACACCCGCGGCCGCGAGCAGCGCCCAGAGCAGGTGGCTGGCGCGCCGGGCGAAGACCAGCGCGACCGCGAGCGGGCCGAGGAACTCGATGGTCGCGGCGGTGCCCATCGGCAGCCGGTCGATCGCCCCGGCGAACAGGAAGGTCATCCCGGCCGAGGCCATGCCGAGCAGCGCGGCCGCGGCGAGGTCGCGCGGGCGCTTGTCGCGCAGCTTCGGCCGGGTGACGGCGAGCAGGATGACGGCGGCGAAGCCGAGCCGCAGGAAGGTCGTGCCGCTGACGCCGAGCGGGCCGAACAGTGGCTTGGACAGCGCGATGCCGGTCTGCACCAGGAACATCGCGGTCAGACAGAGAAGCGGCGCCGGGATCTTCTCCGGGCGCCGCAGGATCTTGCCGAACCGGCCGGTGGACCGACCGGGGTGGACTTCGGGTGGCGCCGCGGGGCCGGACGCCCCACCTCGTCGCCAGCTTCCCCGCTCGCTGGCAGGCTCGCCCTTGGGGGCGGGCGGCATGGCAAGGGCCTCGGCGACGGCGGCGGCCGACGACGAGGCGGCGGGGGTTTCGCTGGTATGGGAGGTGGGCATATGCGTGAGTTTGCCGTAAGGAGTGACAAACCGGCAAGCTCGTTACAAAAATCAGGACGGATGCGGACGGGTAGGTCTGAAAGGGTGGGCCCGCGCGGGTGCTGCGGCGTGGTTGCCGCGATCGTCCGACGGCTCGTCAGTATCAAGGCGGGGTGCGCCATCTCCGCTCCGCCGCCCTCCTTGCCGCCGCCCTCGTCCTCCCGCTGGCCACCGACGGGACGGGCGTGCGCGCCGAAGCCGCAGCCCCGGCCGCCGTCGCCGCCCCCCGTATCCGGGCCGTCACGCTGCCCCACCGGTCCGGCCCGCCCCGGCCCCTTGACACCTGGAACGGCCGGGCCTTCGACGCCTGCACCGCACCGCCGCTCGACACCCTGCGGGCCTGGCGCGGCACCTCCCCGTACGGGGCGGTCGGCATCTACACCAGTGGTTCCCAGCGCGGCTGCAGCCAGTCGAGGCTCACCGCCGAGTGGGTGCGCCAGGCGAGGGAGCTGGGCTGGCGGTTCCTGCCGGTGCACGTCGGACTGCAGGCGCCGTGCGCCGACCTGAGCCACAAGCCCAAGCGGATCGACCCGGCGAGGGCCGTCGAGCAGGGCCTGGAGGAGGCGGCTGAGGCCGCCCAGGCCCTGCGTTCGCTCGGGCTGGCCGAGGGCAGCCCGGTCTACCTGGACATCGAGGCCTACCCGATGCGCGACCCGGCCTGTGGCCAGGCCGTGGTCGACTTCACCCTCGGCTGGACGGCCGGCCTGCACGCCGCCGACTACCGCTCGGGCTTCTACTCCAGCCTCGACTCCGGCATCGCGGACCTCGCCGCCGCCGCCCGGGCCGGCAGCTCCCCGATGCCCGACGCGCTCTGGTACGCCCGCTGGGACGACCAGGCCGACACGGCCGGCTCCGGCGGTATCGCCCCCGACCTCTGGAGCCTCCACCAGCGCGTCCACCAGTACCACGGCAACGTCGAGGAGACCTTCGGCGGCGCGACCCTCACCGTCGACCGCAACCACGTGGACGGCCCGACCGCCGCCTGAGACCCGCAGATAGGGTGGCCCCCGATCGAGCACGGGGGGAACGGCATGGTGAACGGCCAGGGGCACGGCGGCACCGACGGGTACGGCGCGCCGCCGCCGCAGAACCCGTACGGGCAGGCGCCGTACGCGCAGAATCCGTACGGACAGAGCCCCTACGCGCAGAACCCGTACGCGCAGCCGGTGCCGCCGCCGCAGCAGTCGTACCCGCCTCAGCAGCCGTACCCGCCCCGGCAGCCGCAGCCCGTCCCGCCGCAGCAGGCCCACCCCAGTCCCCAACAGCCGTACGCCGCCGCCGGGTTCGGTACCCCGCCGCAGCCCGGAGTCGGCCGCCCCGGCGGTTTTCCCGGCCCCGCGCCGCGCCGCAACCGCGTGGCCGTGCTGGTCCAGTTCCTCCTCCAGTGGATCTACGCGCCGCTCTGGGTCCTCGGCCTGGTGCTCCTCTTCATCGTCCTGATCTTCGCGGACTACAGCGGGGGAGGCCCCAGTTCGGACGGCTGGTTGAAGGTCAACCGCAGCTTCATTCCCCCGCGCCGGCTGCGGGCCGAGCTCACCGGCCGGCCGGAGCACTGGGAGCGCTACGTCGCCCCGATCCTGGCGCGCCGGATCGCCGCCGCCGAGGCGACGCACGCGGCCGGCGGCGGCGAGGTGCAGGCCGACCTCGGTCGGGTGGTGCGGACCCGGCTCGCACTGCGGCTCTACCGCGGCCTCGGCGCGGCCGGCGTGGTGCGGCTCGCCGAGCAGCACGGCTGGCACGGCGTGGCGTCCGGGACCGACGCCGGACACGTCCGGCTCGCCCGCCACTTCCCCGCCCCGGCCACCCCGAACGCACCCTCCCCGCAGGACCCGCCCGCCGCCCCCGGCACCCCGTGGGGCCCGCAGCCGGTCCGCTTCGCGCCGCTGCTGCCGTTCGTCTTCCTGCTCCAGATCGTCTACGTCCCGGTGTACGGTCTGCTCACCTTCTGGGTGAACCGCCCCGAGCCCGACCACTGGGACCGCTGGGGCGCCCGCTGGACGGTCGGCCCGCGCGCCTTCCGCGCCGAGTTCACCAACAGCCCCGCCGCCTGGGACCGCCACATCCGCCGCATCCTCCAGCGCGACACCAAGCGCACCGGCGCCTCCTCCGACGGCACCCGCACCCCCGACGGCACCCTCGTGCACCGCATCCGGCTCAACCGCGCCACCTACCGCGGCGCCGGCGCCCACCAGGCCCTCCGCATCGCCGCCGAACAGGGCTGGACCCTCGACCCCGCCTACACCCCCGACCCGGCCAACTCCCTCCGCCTCTGCCGCCCCGACCGGCCCTGACCTGTGATGCGGAGGGGCGGACGGGTGGCCGCGGTGCTGGCGGTCGGGCTGGTGCTGACCGGGTGCGGGGGCGGGGCGGACGGGCCGCCGGCGGTGTACACCAACCGGCTGCACGCGGAGGGAGCGGCCCGGCCCGACTACTGGGTGCGGGCGCCGTACGACCGGTTCGCGCTGGAGGTGGAGGAGAGCGCGGGGCCGGACGGGGGCAAGCGGTGGCGCGGGGTGGTGCGGGCGTACACGCCGTCGAAGCGCGGCGAGGGCACGCTGAACGACGTGCTGTGGCGGGACGACACGCTCTACGACAGCAGGAAGGACCAGCCGGAGTACCGGTGGCAGGAGGGCGGCACACAGGTGTGGATCTTCACCAACCGGCGCCGGGCCGCAGTCACCGCTGAGGACGAGGTGCGGGTGGTCGAGGCGGGTGCCGACGGGGTGTGGCGGAGCCGGACCGTGGCCGTCGCGGAGTATTCGGGCGTTCCGGCGGACGTGCGGGCCGCGCTGCCCTTCTGGCTTCGGGAGAGGCCGGAGGGCCGAACCGGGACGAATCCGTGATCCGTGCAACGGGGTCGGGATACTGACAGCGGGGGGTGGGGGCGGCACAATCGGGCACGTCCGCGCGCATTACCGCCCGGTAGGTGCCGCAGGCGCAGCCGCCAGTGCCGCCAGGTCAAGGAGGACCCGTGTTCAGCACGATGCAGGACGTACCGCTCACCGTCGCCCGAATCCTGGAGCACGGGTCCACGATCCACGGCCGCTCGACCGTGACCACCTGGGACGGCACCGGGCCGGTCGTCCGCAGCTACGCCGAGGTCGGTGCGCGGGCCGCGCAGCTCGCCTGTGCGCTGCGCGACGAGCTGGGGGTGAGCGCGGACGACCGGGTCGCCACCCTGATGTGGAACAACACCGAGCACCTGGAGGCGTACCTCGCCGTCCCCTCGATGGGGGCCGTGTTGCACACGCTGAACCTGCGACTGCCCTCCCAGCAGCTGTCGTTCATCATCAACCACGCCGCCGACCGCGTGATCATCGTCAACGGCACCGTCCTGCCGCTGCTCGCCGCCGTCCTCCCGGACCTCGCGCCGACCCTCAGGCACATCGTGGTGAGCGGCCCCGGCGACCGCTCCCTGCTGGCCGGCTTCGCGGGCGGCGTGCACGACTACGAGGAGCTGATCGCCGGCCGGCCCGCCGAGTACCCGTGGCAGCACGACATAGACGAGCGGCAGGCCGCCGTGCTCTGCTACACCTCCGGCACCACCGGGGACCCGAAGGGCGTGCTCTACAGCCACCGCTCGGTCTACCTGCACTGCCTCCAGGTCAACACCGGTGACAACTTCGCCTTCACCCCGCGCGACACCGCGCTGCCGGTGGTGCCGATGTTCCACGTCCAGGCCTGGGGCATCCCGCACGCGGCCTTCATGTCCGGTGCCAACCTGCTGATGCCGGACCGCTTCCTCCAGCCCAAGCCGATGGCCGAGATGATCGCCGCGGTGAAGCCCACCGTCAGCGCCGCCGTCCCCACCATCTGGGCCGGCCTGCTGGACGAGCTCGACGCGGGCGACTACGACACCTCCAGCCTGCGCATGGTGGTGATCGGCGGCAGCGCCTGCCCGCCGTCGCTGATGAAGGCCTACGAGGAGCGCCACGGCATCCGGGTGCTGCACGCCTGGGGCATGACCGAGACCTCCCCGCTCGGCTGCTTCGCCCAGCCGCCGGGCGGCCTCACCCCCGAGCAGGAGTGGCCGTACCGGATCACCCAGGGCATCTTCCCGGCCTCGGTCGAGGCCCGGCTGATCGGCCCGGGCGGCGAGCGGATGCCGCACGACGGCGTCTCGGCGGGCGAGCTGGAGGTGCGCGGCCCGTGGATCGCCGGGGCGTACTACGGCGGCGCCGGCCAGGACCCGGTCCGCCCGGACGACAAGTTCTCCGAGGACGGCTGGCTGCGCACCGGCGACGTCGGCACCATCACCGCCGACGGCTACCTGACCCTCACCGACCGGGCCAAGGACGTCATCAAGTCCGGCGGCGAGTGGATCTCCTCGGTCGAGCTGGAGAACGCCCTGATGGCCCACCCCGACGTGGCCGAGGCCGCCGTGGTCGCCGTCCCGGACGACAAGTGGGGCGAGCGCCCGCTGGCCACCGTGGTGCTGCGCCCGGGCGCGACCGCCGGGCTGAAGGAGCTGCGGGCCTTCCTGGGCGAGCGGATCGCCTCCTGGCAGCTGCCGGAGCGCTGGTCGATCGTGGAGTCGGTGCCGAAGACCTCGGTCGGCAAGTTCGACAAGAAGGTGATCCGGGCCAGCTACGCGGCGCAGGAGCTGGACGTGACGGTGCTCGGCAAGGAGTAGCCGCGAACGCGAGGAGGCCGGGTCCGTACGGTCCCGGCCTCCTTGCTGAAAGGCATACGGCACAGCACTTAGCGCATCTGCATAAGCTTCACCGCCTACTAAAACAACTGTAGGTGCTGTCGACCAGCTTCGTTTTGCAGCGTTAACTGCCACCTCATATCGATTACTTCCCTCAATTTTCGATACATTGTGCTGCGCAAATGCAGATGGTGCATACAAACATAGTGAAACCACAATCAAAACAAAACATTTGATATAAGAACGCA
>NZ_JBHVFE010000455.1:0-7175 GCF_042801945.1 Kitasatospora sp. NPDC057542 | reverse complement strand
GGTCTGCCATATCCACTTCCCTTTCGAGGAGTTGTTCCACCCATGAGTAGGAAGAGGTCGGTGCCTCGGCCGGCCCGGTCCAGGGTGTCCGCGATCATCGCGGGCACGCTGGTCGGGTCGCTGCTGCCGGCACTGCCACTGGCCGCCGTCGCGGCGGCCGCGGAACCGTACGCCAAGCCCTCCGCGGTCTCACCCGAGAAGCCGGTCAAGGGCTCGGACGCCAAGACCAAGGGCCGCAAGGCCGACACCACCGTCAGCAAGACGGACGGCAAGCACGGCGCGCTGCCCGGCGCGGGCAGCGCCACCGTCGACGTGCCCGGCGAGAAGGGCAAGGCGGTCAAGGCCGGCCAGCTGCCGGTCGCGCTCTCGTCCTCGGGCACGGCGGGCAAGGCCAAGGTCGAGCTGCTCGGCCAGGACGCCGCCGCCAAGGCCGGGATCAACGGCGTACTGCTGATCGTCTCCGGCGCCGACGAGAACAGCGGCCTGGCCGTCGACTACTCGTCCTTCGCCCAGGCCGCGGGCTCCGGCTTCGGCTCTCGTCTGAAGCTGGTCCGCCTGCCCGAGTGCGCGCTCACCACGCCCGACCTGCCCGAGTGCCGGGTGCAGACCCCGCTGCCGGGCGGCAACGACCCCGCGAAGCAGACCGTGGCGGCGGACACGCTGACCACGGCCCCGGCCGGGTCGATGCGCCTGCAGTCCGCGCCGGGCGCGATGGTGCTGGCCGCCACGGCCGGTACGGCTGGCCCGAGCGGCGACTACAAGGCGACGCCGCTGTCCAGCGCGTCGAGTTGGTCGACCGCGCTGAACAGCGGATCGTTCACCTGGTCGTACGACATGCCGATCACCGCGATGCCCGGCGGGCTGACCCCGAAGGTCGGTCTGAGCTACAACTCCGGTGCGATCGACGGCCGCACGGCCAACAGCAACAACCAGGCGTCCTGGGTCGGTGACGGCTTCGACCTGTCGCCCGGCTTCGTCGAGCGCAGCTACAAGGCCTGTGCCGACGACGGCGCACCGAAGACCGGCACCTCCAATCCGGGTGACCTGTGCTGGGGCACGGACAACGCGACCATCAGCTTCGCCGGGCACTCCGGTGAGCTGATCCCGGTCTCCGGCGACGAGTGGCGGCTCAAGAACGACGACGCGACGAAGATCGTGCGCGTCCGCGACACCGCCCGGGGCAACGGCGACAACGACGGCGAGTACTTCCGCGCCACCACGCCCGACGGCACCAACTACTACTTCGGCTACAACCGCCTGCCGAACTGGTCGGCGGGCAAGCCGGAGACCAAGTCCGTCTACACCGTGCCGGTCTACGGCAACAACGCCGGCGAGCCGTGCAACGGCGCCGACTTCGCCTCGTCCTGGTGTCAGCAGGGCTGGCGGTGGAACCTGGACCTGGTGGTCGACGCCCACGGCAACGACATCACGTACTGGTACACGCCCGAGACCAACAACTACGGCCGCAACCTGAAGGCCACCGACCGCACCCCCTACATACGCGGCGGGCGCCTGGACCACATCGAGTACGGCCAGCAGCAGGGCGACCTCTACTCGGCCACCGTCAAGCCGATGGGCCGGGTCGAGTTCGGCACCGCCGAGCGCTGCCTGGAGACCGCGGCCGGCGTGTGCGACCCGGCGAAGATCGACGCCAACCGGCAGTACTGGTACGACACCCCGTGGGACCAGAACTGCGCCGACGGCACCGACTGCACCGGCAAGTACTCCCCCACCTACTTCACCCGCACCCGGCTCACCCAGGTCGTCGCCAAGACCCTGCAGGCCGACGGCAGCTACGCTGCCATCGACACCTGGGACCTGAAGCACAAGTGGGGCACCGCCGACTTCGACTACCAGCTCCTGCTGGACTCGATCCAGCACACCGGCACCTCCGCCACCCCGTCCGTCTCGCTGCCGAAGACCACCTTTGCCTACAAGCAGCTGGCCAACCGGCTCGACAAGGTCGGCGACGGCCGCATGCCGTTCATCAAGCAGCGCCTGGGCACCATCACCGACGAGTTCGGCGGCCAGATCGACGTCAACTACTCGGCGCCGGCCTGTGACTGGAACGCCCTGCCGACCCCGCAGAACAACACCACCCGCTGCTTCCCGCAGATGTACCAGGCCTCGCTGGAGAGCCCGGTGACCACGGAGTGGTTCAACAAGTACGTCGTCGAGTCGGTCATCGGCACCGACCGCACCGGCGGCGCACCCGACATGGTCACCCGCTACAGCTACCTCGGCGACGCGGCCTGGCACTTCGACGACGAGGACGGCCTGACCAAGGACAAGCTCAAGACCTGGTCCCAGTGGCGCGGCTACGCCCGCACCCGGGTGCAGACCGGCGGCGTCGCCGCCATGTCCACCCAGTCCGACCACTACTACCTGCGCGGCATGGACGGCGACCGCTCCGACCCCGCCGACAAGACGAAGAAGCGCACCGTCACCGTCGACGACGGCCAGGGCACCACGATCACCGACGACAACGCCTGGGCAGGCTTCGAGTACCGCACCGAGCAGTACGACAAGCCCGGCGGCGCGGTCCTCGGCAAGACCGTCAACACCCCCTGGAAGAAGGAGACCGCCAAGCGGGTCCGCGACTGGGGCACCACCACCGCCAACATCACCGGCATCGCCGTTACCCGCGCCTTCACCTCGCTCGACAAGGGCGCGGGCAACACCTGGCGCGAGACCAGGAGCAACACCACCCGCGACGACTACGGCCGCTCCACGGTAGTGGAGGACCTCGGCGACGTGGCGGTCGCGGGCGACGAGAAGTGCACCCGCACCACCTACGCCGACAACACGGCCGCCTGGCTGCTGTCCAGCATCATGCGCGTCGAGACCGTGGCCGTCGGCTGCGGGAGCGACGTCAGCCGGCAGACGCAGGCCGACGGCACCTCCGCCGTCCTGTCCGACAAGCGGGTGCGCTATGACGGTCAGGCGTACGGCGCCGCGCCCACCAAGGGTGACGTCACGCTCGCGCAATCGCTCAAGTCGCAGACCGGCAACAGCGCGACCTACCTGGACAACGCGTTCACGTACGACGTCTACGGACGTACGCTGACCTCCACCAACCTGGCCTCCATCACGATCTACGACACCACCGGCGCCACCGGGCCGGTCACGTCGGCCTCGCCGGACGCCCGGACCACCACCACGGCCTACACCCCGGCCACCGGCCGGCCCGCCAAGTCCGTGGTGACCAGCCCGCCCGCCAAGGCCGGCGACACCACCACCACCCAGGTCACCACGACCGACTACGAGCCGGTACGCGGCCTGACGAACGACACCGTCGACGCCAACAACCGCCGCACCGACATCCAGTACGACGCGCTCGGCCGCACCCTCAAGGTCTGGCAGCCCAACCGCTCGAAGGGCACCGGGCAGAGCCCCAACCACGAGTTCGAGTACGCTGTCACGGACGGCAAGATCATCGCGATCTCCGCCAAGACGCTGAACAGCGACGGAACCCAGCAGACCGGGTACACGCTCTACGACGGCTTCGCCCGCGTGCGGCAGACCCAGGACCCGGCGGACAACGGCGGCCGCGTGCTGACCGACACCTTCTACGACGACCGCGGCCAGGCCGCCCTCGCCTACGCCCCGTACTACGCCACCGGCGCGCCCTCGACAACGTTGCGCAACGTCGACGACACCACCGGGGTGGAGAGCCAGACCGCCACCGCCTACGACGGCCTCGGGCGGGTCGTCAGCGTCACGGCCCTCGCCGGCAACGGCGTCGGCACCCCGCTCTCCAGCACGCTCACCGAGTACGGCGGCGACCGGGTCACCATAACCCCGCCCACCGGCGGCACCCCGACCACCACCATCTCCGATGCGGCCGGCCACACCACCGAGCTGCGCCAGTACAAGTCGGCGACCCCGACCGGCGCCTACGACGCGACCAGCTACGGCTACGACCCGGCGGGCAACCTCACCAAGCTGACCGACCCGTCCGGAACGGCCTGGACCTGGCTCTACGACCAGCTCGGCCGGCAGACCAAGGCGGTCGACCCGGACAGCGGAACCACTGTCAAGGCGTACGGCAGCCGCGGCGAGCTGGCCAGCACCACCGACGGCCGCGGCAAGACGATCGCCAGCGTCTACGACAACCTCGGCCGCCTGATCGAGACCCACGGGGGCTCGGCCACCGGTCCGCTGCTGACCTCGCAGGCGTGGGACCCGTCCGGCAACAAGGGCGTGCTGTCCTCCAGCACCCGCTACAGCACCGTCGGCGGCACCACCTACCAGTACAAGACCGCCTACTCGCTGTTCGACACCCTCGGCCGGTCCACCCGGACCACCGTCACCGTCCCGTCCGTCCCCGGCCAGGAGGCCCTCGCCGGCAGCTACGTCAGCGGGAGCATCTACCGCCTCGACGGCCTGCCGCAGAGCATGACCTACCCGGCGGCCGGCAACCTGCCCGCGGAGTCCGTCTCGTTCACCTACGACGCGCTGCGCCGGCAGACCGCCGTCGAAGGCATCGGCAAGTACCTGACCAACCAGACCTTCAGCCTCACCGGCAAGCCGTTGCAGTCCACACTCAGCAACGGCACCGCCGGCAAGGAGCTGTACGTCACCAACTCCTACGAGTGGGGCACCCAGCGCCTCGCCTCCAGCCGCACCGACCAGTACGGCGTCACCGGAGCCGTTCGCGCCGCCGCCTACACCTACGACCAGGCCGGCAACGTCACCTCGGTCACGGACACCTCGCGCTCCGGCACCGACCGGCAGTGCTTCCGGTACGACTACCTGGCCCGCCTGACCGAGGCGTTCACCCCGAACGGCGCCGGCTGCCCGGACAGCCCGAACGGCGCCGCCCTCGGAGGCCCGGCCCCGTACTGGACCAGCTGGACCTACAACACCAACGGCACCCGGGCCACCGAGACCCGGCACGACGCCACCGGCAACACCGCCCAGGACGCCACCACGACCTACACCTACCCCGCCGCCACCGCGGCCCGCCCGCACACCCTGACCGGCACCAGCACCGTCACCGGTGCCAACGGCACCCCCGTACCGGAGAGCTACGACTACGACGACGCCGGCAACACCACGGGCCGGCACCTCAAGCCGTCGGGCAACCAGACCAGCGACCAGGCCCTGACCTGGGACGTGGAGGGCCGGCTCGGCAAGGTCGTCGACACCGTCACGACCACGACCGGCTCCACCACGACCGCCACCCGGAGCACCGACTACCTCTACGACGCCGGCGGCAACCGCCTGCTCGGCCACACCCTCGACTCCGCCAACCCCGCCGCCGAGAACTGGACCCTGTACCTCGGCGGCACCGAGCTCAACCTCGTCAAGGGCGCGGCGAAGCCCACCGCCACCCGCTACTACGCGCTGGGCGGTGCCACGGCCGTCCGCACCGACGACAACCGGGTGACCTTCCAGGTCGCCGACCACCACGGCACCGCCGAGGTCGGCGTCGACGCCACCACCGGCGCCGTCGCCCAGCGCCGCACCAACCCCTTCGGTGGCATCCGCGGCACCGCCCCGTCCACCTGGGCCGGCACCCGGGGCTTCCTCGGCGGCACCAGCGACACCACCGGGCTCACCCACCTCGGCGCCCGCGAGTACGACCCGGCCACCGGACGGTTCATCAGCGTCGACCCGGTGATGACCATGTCGGACCCGCAGTCGCTGGCGGCGTACACCTACGGCGACAACAACCCGCTGACCCTCAGCGACCCGACCGGGCGCAACATCCTTGAGGGCCTGTTCAACTCCATCACGGCGCTCCTGAAGGCCATCCGGGCGACCAAGAAGGAACTCGGGATCAAGCACCCGATGGACAGGACGAGCGCGCACAACAACGCGCAGGAGGTCGCCGCCGGGGAGATCAAGAAGCAGGCGTCCAAGATGGGGGCGAACAAGTTCGAGGTCCTGCAGGGCGCCTCGGTTCCCCGGGCCACTAAGAAGTGCATGGACGACCCCTCGCTGACGGACTGCAACAACGGCTTCGTCGACATCCTCGGCCACGACCCCAAGAGCGACGTCTACTACGTGTGGGAGGTCAAGTCCGCCGGTGAGGCGTCCAAGGCCGTGCCGGAGGCCGAGTGGTACGTGAAGAAGCTGCAGGAGGACGGCAAGCAGGCGGTCCTCGGGTGGAGCATCGCCGGCCCCTACGACGTGCCCGACGGCAACATCGTGGTCGGCCCGGCGGAGGGTGCGGTGATCTACGGGAAGCCGGACAATCAGAAGATGAAGCAGCACATGCCCGCTTCCGGTACGGCGCAGCAGTCGCAGGCCGCACGGGTGCCCACCGCCACTCCCGGCCCGGCGCCCGGCAAGTACCCTGGCACCGCGCACCAGCCGGGTCTGGGGACCACGCCGCTGGCCGACAGCGGGGTGAGCATGGCGCCGCTGTTGATCCCGGCCGGGGTCCTCGTCATCGCGGGAGTCGTGGCAGGTGCCCCGGTGGAGGCCGGAGCCGCTGCGGGGACGGCGACGACCGTGGCCGTGACGCAGGCGCTGTTCGACCTGGCAGCATGACAATTCCGAACGGAGGAAGAAAGATGGTGTCTCTTGACGCGTGGACCCGACAGCACGTGGCGCCCGTGGCAAAGGAGGCCGGTCTGACCCGCAAGGGCCTGGTGTACCGCCTGACCGCGGACAACGGCGACCACGCGCTGCTGGAGTTCCGGGCCCGACGCCTCGATCCGGCGATGGAGGTGTTCACGGTCAAGGCGTACATCGTGCCGGCCGCCTCCTGGGCGTGGAGCTACCGCCAGAGCTGGGAGTCCGCCAGGAAGAAGGCTCCGGACGCGTCGGCCGCCATCGTGCAGTGGGGCGTGATTCCACCGGAGCAGGCCGCCTACGAGCCCGACGACGTGAATCCGCTCAACCCGAACTGGGCGTACGGCGGACGGATCGACCCCGATGCCGCCGGCCAGGCCATGGCGGAGGTCCTTCGGGAGCACACCCTTCCGACCATGCGGCGACTGCTCGACCGTGACGAACTGTTCACGGAGATCTGCAGTCCCAGCTTCGAGTTCCACCGCGGCCGGCCGCCCGGCTGGGCCCGGATGATCCTCCGGGTCGACGAGGCATCACCGGCCGAACTGGACGAACTGGTCAGCCAGGTCGAGACGGGATATCCGGTCGCCGACGAGTTCATCGCCTGGGCCCGGACCCGGGCCGCCGAACACAACGGATGACCAACGAGC
>NZ_JBHVFE010000454.1:0-7203 GCF_042801945.1 Kitasatospora sp. NPDC057542 | reverse complement strand
CCTCCGGGAGTCCGGCCCTCGGTCTTTTCCGGTCCGGTTCCGGACCCGGCCCGCTCCTAGCCGCGTACCGCCCCGGTGACCAGCCACTTGCCGCCGCGGGCGCGCCAGGCCAGGAAGCCGGCCCGCAGCAGCATGAACAGGTTCATCGCCCACCAGAGCCCGGCCAGTCCGGTGCCGGTGGCCGGCACCGCCAGGGCCACCGGGACGAACACCGCCAGGGTCGCGAGCCCGGCCCAGGCCAGGTAGGGGCCGTCCCCGGCGCCCATCAGCACGCCGTCCAGCACGAAGACCGGGCCGGCCACCGGCTGGGTGAGCGCGAGCAGCAGCAGGGCGGTGTCCAGCTGGGCCCGGACGGCCGGATCGGGCGTGAACAGCGGGACGTACAGCGGGCGGGCGACCACCACCAGCAGGCCGAGCACCAGCCCGGAGACGATGCCCCACTCGACCATCCGCCGGGTGGCGGCCCGGGCGCCGGGGGCGTCCGAGGCGCCCAGGTAGCGGCCGATGATGGCCTGGCCGGCGATCGCGATGGCGTCCAGCGCGAAGGCCAGGAAGTTGAACAGCGTCATGGTGATCTGGTGGGCGGCCACCTGGTCGTCGCCGAGCCGGGCGGCCACCGCGGTGGCGGTCATCAGCACCGCGCGCAGGCTGATCGTCCGGACCAGCAGCGGGCCGCCGGCCCTGGCACTGGCCCGGATGCCCGCCGCGTCCGGCCGCAGCGAGGCCCGCTCCCGGCGGGCGCCGCGGACCACCACGACCAGGTAGGCGGCGGCCATCCCGGTCTGTGCGAGCACGGTGCCCCAGGCCGAGCCGGCCACCCCGAGCCCGGCGCCGTACACCAGACCGGCGTTCAGTCCGATGTTGGCGGCGAAGCCCGCGACGGCCACCACCAGCGGGGTGCGGGTGTCCTGGAGCCCGCGCAGCACCCCGGTGGCGGCCAGCACCATGAGCATCGCGGGGATGCCCAGGGAGCTGATCCGCAGATACGTCACTGCATGCGGCGCGGCGGTCGCCGAGGCCCCCAGCGCGTCGGCCGCCCAGGGGGCCAGCAGCAGGGTGAGGAGGACCACCGGGACGGCCAGGCCCAGGGCGAGCCAGATGCCGTCGACGCCCTGCTGCACGGCGCCCCGGCGGTCCCCGGCGCCGATCCGGCGGGCGACCGCCGCGGTGGTGGCGTAGGCGAGGAAGACGAACACTCCGGTCGCCGTGGAGAGCGCCGCGGAGGCGACGCCCACCCCGGCCAGCTGGGGGGTGCCGAGGTGGCCGACGATCGCCGAGTCGGCCATCAGGAAGAGCGGTTCGGCGACGAGTGCGCCGAAGGCCGGGACGGCCAGGGCGAGGATCTCCCGGTCGTGCCGGCGTCGCGAGGCGGCCGGAGCCGGGGTCGGGGGCGGGGCGGTCATGGACTCCAGGCTACTCATCCACAGGTAATGGATGTAAGTGGCCCGTGGCTATTACTCGTCATCCTGAGCGACGTGGTTCGCCCGCTCTGTGCCCACAGCCATTCGGAGGTGTGTGAAGAATTTCTCATGCACAGGCCCGGGAAGAGGTAATCCCAGGTCAGCACGTTGACAGTGGATCGATCGTCCGGTTATCCACAGGGGCGTCCACAGGGGTGTCCACAGCTTTGCGGCAGTTCTCCACAGGACGGGGCCGTTCATCCACACCCCCTGTGGATAACCGCCTTGGCGCAACGGTGCCCGGCGCCTTAGCGTGGGCCCTCCGCCCGACACTCGTACCGCTCCGGCGTCCGATTTGTCGGAGCCGTGGCGTACAAAGAGGAGCGGATCCGCTCCACCCAGCCACCGGCAAGCCCGCTCCAACTTCGCACCACTCGCTGATCGGGGAACACGCGTGACCGGCCCCCAGTACGACGACCACGACGCCCCGCCGCCGGAGGATGACTGGCAGACCGCCGAGGACCCCTTCCCGGCCGGCACCTTCGACGACGCACCCTTCCCGGACGGCCCCGGTGACCGGCTGCCGGTCTCGCGCGGCCGCGGCGAGGGGCGTCAGGGCGGCGGCCGCGACGGGTTCCAGAAGGGCGGCTTCCAGAAGGGCGGCAAGGGCGGCCGGCCGGAGGGCGGCCGGCAGCGCCGGGGCGAGGGCGACGGCGAGGGCGGGGTGGACGGCTTCGAGCGCGTCCCCCCGCAGGACCTGGCCGCCGAACAGTCCGTCCTCGGCGGCATGCTGCTCTCCAAGGACGCCATCGCCGACGTGGTCGAGGTGCTCAAGCCGGCCGACTACTACCGGCCCGCGCACGAGATGGTGCACGGCGCGATCCTCGACCTCTACGCCCGCGGCGAGCCGGCCGACCCGATCACGGTGGCCGGAGAGCTGACCAAGCGCGGCGAGCTCCAGCGGGTCGGCGGCGCCTCGTACCTGCACACCCTGGTCAACTCCGTCCCGACCGCGGCCAACGCCGAGTACTACGCCCAGATCGTGCACGAGCGCGCGGTGCTGCGCCGACTGGTCGAGGCGGGCACCCGGATCGCCGGCATGGGCTACGCGGCCGAGGGCGACGTGGACGAGATCGTCAACGCCGCCCAGGCGGAGATCTACGCCGTCACCGAGCAGCGCACCAACGAGGACTACGCCCCGCTGGCCGACATCATGGAGGGCGCCCTCGACGAGATCGAGGCGATCGGCTCCCGGCAGGGCCAGATGTCCGGCGTGCCGACCGGCTTCGCCGACTTCGACCAGCTCACCAACGGGCTGCACCCGGGCCAGATGATCGTCATCGCGGCCCGCCCCGCGATGGGAAAGTCCACCCTCGCGCTGGACTTCGCGCGCGCCTGCTCGATCCACCACAAGCTGCCGAGCGTGATCTTCTCGCTCGAAATGGGCCGCAACGAGATCGCCATGCGTCTGCTCTCCGCCGAGGCCCGGGTGGCGCTGCACCACATGCGCTCCGGGAACATGACGGACGACGACTGGACCCGGGTCGCCCGCCGGATGCCCGACGTCAGCGAGGCACCGCTGTTCATCGACGACTCGCCGAACCTGTCGATGATGGAGATCCGCGCCAAGTGCCGCCGACTGAAGCAGCGCAACGACATCAAGCTGATCGTCATCGACTACCTCCAGCTGATGCAGTCCGGCGGCTCCCGGCGGGCCGAGAACCGTCAGCAGGAGGTCTCGGACATGTCCCGTAACCTCAAGCTGCTGGCCAAGGAACTGGAAGTCCCGGTCATCGCGCTGTCCCAGCTGAACCGTGGCCCCGAGCAGCGCACCGACAAGCGGCCGATGGTCTCGGACCTCCGCGAGTCCGGCTCGATCGAGCAGGACGCCGACATGGTCATCCTGCTGCACCGCGAGGACGCCTACGAGAAGGAGTCCCCGCGGGCGGGCGAGGCCGACCTGATCGTCGCCAAGCACCGTAACGGTCCGACCGCGACCATCACGGTGGCCTTCCAGGGCCACTACTCGCGCTTCGTCGACATGACCCGGGACTGAGGGCCCGGGTCATCCCCCACGGGGTGGTCAGACGGTGACGGTGGCACGGAAGAGCGTGGTGCCGGTGCCGGAGAGGCGGGTCGGGGTGCCGGTGGCGGGCAGGAAGGCGGACTGGCCGCGGGCGAGCTCCAGGACGGTGCCGTCGGCCCCGGTGAGGCGGGCCGCGCCCTCGGTGCAGAGCAGGATCTGCGGGGTGCGGCCGTCCATCGAGCGCTCGACGCCGTCCAGCGTGAAGCGGGAGAGCCGGAACTCGTCGATCGGGACGGGGTAGAGCTCCTCGCCCGGGGTGGCCTCGACCCGGACGGGGGCCAGCACCTCGGGGGCGCCGGCCTCGAAGACCACGATCTTCAGCAGCTCCGGCACGTCGATGTGCTTCGGGGTGAGGCCGGCCCGCAGCACGTTGTCGGAGTTGGCCTGCAGCTCGACGCAGACGCCGGACAGGTAGGCGTGCGGCACCCCCGCGCCCAGGTAGAGCGCCTCGCCGGCCCGCAGCCGGACGTGGTTGAGCAGCATGCCGGCGATCAGGCCGCGGTCGTCCGGGAAGTCCTTCGCGATCCGGGCGTACGGGGCGTAGTACCAGTCCGGATCGCCGGTGTCGTACTCCGCCAGCGTCTCGGCCGTTTCCCGGACGGTCTTCGCGGCCGTCTCGTCGTCCATGGTGAGGATGGCGGCCAGGGTGCCGCGCAGCGCCTCGGCCTCGTCCTCGACGCACAGCAGGTCGATCAGCGGCTCCAGGCCGTTCACCGAGAGCCGGGCCATCAGCTCGGCCGCCTCGGCGGGCCGGCGGAAGCCGCACAGGCCCTCGAAGTCGCCCAGTGCGCAGACCATTTCGGGCTTGTGGTTGGCGTCGCGGTAGCTGCGCTCGGGGGCGTCCAGCGGGATGCCGAGGGCGTTCTCGGCGGCGAAGCCGGCGCGGGCCTGCTCGATCGTGGGGTGGGCCTGGATCGACAGCGGGGTGCCCGCGGCCAGGACCTTGAAGAGGAACGGCAGGGTCGGGCCGAACCGGGCCGTGCACGCGGCACCCAGCTCGCCCTCGGGGTCGGCCGCGATCAGCTCGTCCAGCGGGCGCGGGCCGTCGCCGCGGTCGGCGCGGGACGGGTCGCCGGGGTGGGCGCCCATCCACAGCTCGGCCTGCGGCTCACCGGTCGGCTGCTGCCCGAGCAGTTCGGGCAGGGCGGTGAGCGACCCCCAGGCGTACGGGCGGACGGTGTTGAGGAGCCTGTCCATGCGCGCGGTCCTACTCCTTCGCTGTCTGGGCGGGTGCGCCGGCTCGCCGGGGCGGGCCCGGCGGTGCGGGCGTGGGCAAGGGAACGACCCTAGCCGAACGGGGTCACCCACGGGGAAACGGCGGGCAGCGGGCGGGAGTGCCGCGGTCGAACCGGTGGCTCCCGGGCGCGGTAGTAGACTGCCTGGACGCAGTTGCCTCCGCCCTGCGCGCAGTTCGCCACCGAGGTCCTCCCCGGCGGGTTGCCGGCGGAGCCGCGTTCCAGAGTGCGGGCGCCGGTGTTCCGAGACCCCCCGCCATCGGCCGAGAGGTTTGTACGTGACCGTGAACCAGCAGAGTTTTGCTGATCTCGGCAAGGTCCTGGTGATCATCCCGACCTACAACGAGGCGGAGAACGTCGAGCGGATCGTCGGCCGGGTCCGGGCCGCCGTGCCCGAGGCGCACGTTCTGGTCGCCGACGACAACAGCCCCGACGGCACCGGCGAGCTGGCCGACAAGCTGGCCGTCGAGGACCAGCACGTCCACGTGATGCACCGCAAGGGCAAGGAGGGCCTGGGCGCCGCCTACCTCGCGGGCTTCCGTTGGGGCATCGACAACGGCTACGACGTCCTGGTCGAGATGGACGCGGACGGCTCGCACCAGCCCGAGGAGCTGGACCGGCTGCTGGGCGCGCTGCGCGGCGCCGACCTGGTGCTGGGCTCGCGCTGGGTGCCGGGCGGCCGGGTGGTGAACTGGCCGAAGTCGCGGCTGCTGCTCTCGCGCGGCGGCTCGACCTACTCGCGGCTGATGCTGGGCGTGCCGATCCGGGACGTCACCGGCGGCTACCGGGCGTTCCGCAAGGAGACCCTGCTGGGCCTGGGCATGGACGAGGTCGCCTCGGCCGGGTACTGCTTCCAGGTCGACCTGGCCTGGCGCACGGTGAAGGCCGGATTCAAGGTCGCCGAGGTGCCGATCACCTTCGTCGAGCGCGAGCTCGGGGCGTCGAAGATGAGCCGCAACATCGTCGTCGAGGCGCTGTGGCGGGTGACCACCTGGGGTGTCACCGACCGCCTGGCCCGGCTGCGCGGCGCGCAGAAGCGCTGAGGACTCCGCGCGCCGTGGATTGCGCGCCGGCGATTGCGCTTCGAGGTTCCGCGCCGGGGGTTCCGCCCGGGTGAAGGGCCCGTCTGCTGGTGACAGCAGGCGGGCCCTTCCGCATGTCCGGGGGCGGTCCGGCGCGGCCGGTGCGGGTCAGCAGCCGCCGCTCCTGAGGGCGCTCTCCGGCAGGTAGCGGTCGGCCCAGACGGCCAGTTCGTGCAGCGCGGGCTTGAGCGCGACGCCGCCTTCGGTGAGCCGGTAGCTGACCCGCAGGGGCGGGCCGGCGTCGACCTCGCGGACCACCAGTCCGGCCTCGGCCAGTTCGGTCAGCCGGTCGGAGAGCATCCGCTCGCTGATGCCCGGGACGGCGCGGCGCAGCTCGGAGAAGTAGGCCTGGCCGCCGTTGTTGAGCACGCCCAGCAGCATTCCGGTCCAGCGCTTGCCGAGCAGGGTGAACACCCGGCCCAGGGCCAGGTCGGTGTTCTGGCAGGCGTTCCGGGCGCCCACGTCGCACGCGGCGGGGGCGGTCGGGACTCCGTCGGTCACTACCTCGTGCTGGGCCATGGATCCAGCGTACTCGACCCGTCACTAGCAACTGTAGAAAAGTAAGCTGCTACTGTACTTTCAGTTGCAGCGAAATCGGCAGCTGCTTATTCTCTGGAGGCCCCACCATGCCCACGCTCCTGCACATCGACTCCTCCGCGATCACCGACGGCTCCGTCTCCCGCGAGGTCACGGCCGCCTTCCGGGCCGCCTGGGAGGCCGAGCACCCCGAGGGCACGGTGGTCTACCGGGACGTCGCCGCCGATCCGCTGCCGCACCTGGACGTGCACGGCATCAGCGCCGGGTTCGCCCCGGCCGAGGCCCACAGCGCCGAGCAGTCCGCCGCCTTCGCGCTGCGCGACGAGCTGATGGGCGAGCTGGAGCAGGCCGACGCCGTGCTGATCGGCAGCCCGATGTACAACTTCACGATCCCGTCGACCCTCAAGGCCTGGCTGGACCAGGTGATCCTGGTGGGCCGCACCGCCGGCGAGCAGCCGTCCGCCAAGGGCACCCCGGTCACCGTGGTCGCCGCCCGCGGCGGCTCGTACGCGCCCGGCGCCCCGCGCGAGCCGTACGAGTTCGTCACCACCTACCTGGAGAAGGTGCTGACCGGGATGCTCGGGCTGGAGGTCGACTTCATCGTCCCGGAGTTCACCCTGGCGCCGGCCGTCCCGGCGATGGCCGACTTCATCCCGAACGCCGCCGAGTCCAAGGCCCGGGCCCTGGAGCAGGCCGCCCGCCGGGCCAAGGAGCTCGCCGCCCGGGCCGCGGTGTGACGTGACCCGGAAGGCGCGCCCCACCGGGCGCCCCCAGCGCCGGAAAGGGCCAAACTGCGACCAAGGGGGAGGGGGCCGGGGAACCCCCCGGTCACTGATACCAAAAGGACGCAGCCGAACACTCGT
>NZ_JBHVFE010000453.1:0-7224 GCF_042801945.1 Kitasatospora sp. NPDC057542 | reverse complement strand
TACCTCCGCTGCCCCGGGCTCAGGCCCGGGGCAGCGGGACGGTGCGGGAGGGGCGGGGTATCCGACTGATCACCGCGCCGATCAGGGTGCCGATCGACACCCCGAACACCGCCGACACGGCCGTCAGCACGGACTGCGCGCCGTTGCCGACCTCGATCTGCGCGGTGTTCAGCAGGCCGAAGGAGCCCGGCACCACGATCCAGAACGCCGGGAGGTAGAGCACCTGCCAGAGCGGACCGCCCGGCAGCCAGTGCACCAGCGTGGCCGTGGCCGCGGCGGTGACCGCGCCGGCCAGGCCGCCGATCGCCGCGCCGTGCGTCGACCCCACCACCACCTGGACCGTGACGCTCACCGCGATCACCACGACGATCCACGGGATGGCCGGGGGCGGGGTGTGGACGTTGACCACCACCCCCGCGACCGCGAGCGCCAGCCCCAGTGCGATCACCCACCAGCTGGGCTTGGCCACCTGCACGTTGGCCAGCGCGGTGGCCGGCATGCCGGTCGCGGTCGCGGCCGCGGCCACCCCGGCGAGGAACAGCGCCAGCTGCACCGCGCCGGACACCAGCCGGGCCGTACCCGCGCTGGCCGCACCCGCGGCGATCTCCGACAGCCCGGTGACGAGCAGCCCGCCCGGCAGCAGGATCGCCAGCGTGGCCACGATGGTCCGCAGCGGACCGTCCAGCAGCGAGGCCCGGGCGAGCAGGAGGACCAGCAGTGCGACCAGGAACCCGGCCGTGACGGGCAGCAGCGGCCGCAGGTACGGCAGCCGCCGGGCGAGCACGGTCAGCCCCACGACGATCAGCGAGCCGAGCCCGGCCGCCAGCACGTTCGCCGCCGCCGGCTGCAGGAAGAGGCAGACCCCCACCCCGACCGGCAGCGCCCCGAGGTCCGCCACCCACGCGGGCCGGCGGGCCGGTGCCCGCCGGATCCCCTCCAGCTCGGCGAGCGCCCGTGGCCCGTCGAGCTCGCCCGCCCGCAGCCGGTGCACCAGGTGGAGGACGTCGGCCGTCTGCTCGAACCGCAGGGCGGCGCCGACCGGCTGGAACCGGGTGGCCTCGTGCGCCCCCAGGGCGACGAACAGCCCGTTGGTCAGCGCGGCGACCCGCACGTCCGGAGCCCCCAGCGCCCTTCCCAGTCCGCGGAGTTCCTCCTCGACGTCATGGACGGGCAGGCCACCGCCCAGCAGGGCCTCGCCCAGTTCGAGCAGCAGGCGGCGGAGCGGGTCGGGCGGGGCTTCGGTGCCCCGGACCAGGGAAGACGTGCTTGGCATGGCAGGTATCGTCCCATCCCGCCCGATTCGGTCCGACTGTGCCCCGGTCTGTTCGGTTTCCCGCCGCGCGCACGCCGTCCGCCGACGACGGCCGGCCCGGGACACGAGCGCGTGTCCCGCTCCGCATCCGACCTCCGGCCAGTAGCATCGCTTTTAAACCTCTTTGGGATGCTTTCCGGTGAATCGGCGACGGTTCGACCGTGCGCAGGAAGACCGTCCGCCGCCGCTGGGGGAGATGTGACCGTCGTCGCCGCCGTGGCCCGCTCCACCCGGGTCCGGCCGCTCTCCGCCGCCGACCTGCTGGCGGAGGCGGTCGCCCGGGCCGGGCTCTGGGAGCGGCTCGCCGAGCGGGCGCACGGCGACCCGGGGGCGGTCGCGGTGCTGTTGACACCGGGTACCTCCGCGTACGGCGACCCGGCGACCGCGGTCAGCGCCGCCCTGGTGGAGCACCTGATCGACCTGCTGCACGACCGCGGCTACCGCGACGCCACCGTCGGCGCCGCCCGCTGCGGCCCGGACCCCTGGCTGGCCGGCCCCGGGCTCCCCGAAGCCTGCCGCCGACTCGGCTACGGCGGGCTCACCCCGCAGGGCAACACCTACCGCGTCGTGGACCTGTCGGAGGAGGTCGGGCCGGCCGGGTTCCCCGACTCCTCCGTGCTGCACGGCAGCGGCCTGGCGCGCAGCTGGCTGGACGCGGGCTTCCGGATCAACATCGCGAAGAACAGCACCCACCCGGAGTTCGGCTACGCCCTGTGCCTGGCCAACCTGTTCGGCGTGCTCCCGCAGGACGACAAGCACCACCACTACCGCGCCCGACGGGACGGCGCCGAAGTCGTCGTGGACCTGCTGCGCTCCCACCCGCCGGACTTCCACCTCATCGACGCCGTGGTGAGCAGCCACGGGTGCGCCGGATCGCACGTCGGCAGGCCCCTGCGGACGGAGACGGTGATCGCCGCGCCGGACGGCGTGCTGGCGGACATGGTCGGCGCGCTGCTCATGGGCGTCGACCCCGTCTCGTCGCCGCTCAACGCGCGGGTGCTCAGCGACCGGGGCCTGCCGGACGCCTACCGGATCGACGGCGACCTGACGCCCTACCAGGGCTGGCGCAACCCGCCGAGATCGCTGGTCGAGGCGGTGCGCCGACTCGCTCCCGACGGGCGGGTCCACCGGCTGTTCAGCGTCGCCGCCTGGCACGTGGCCCCGGGCACGGCGGTCACCGACCCGGCCCTCGCCCGGCTCTCCCGACTCCTCACCTCGCTGATCCGCGCCGCGGACGCGAACCCGGCGGCCGCCGCCGCCCTGTGCGCGATGGTCGGCGCGGCGGCGTCGGCCTCCTCCACCGTCCGCGCCTGGCGGACCGGGAACGCCAAGGACGGCCTCCGGCGCCGGGACGTCTCCCTCGCGGTCGACCCGGACGCCTACACCCACGAGGACTACGACCGGATCACCGACCTCCTGCGGCCGCTGGAGACGGTGATCGACGCGCTGCCCGCGGACGCCTGGCAGATGCGGTGGCAGCACGTGGGCCACTCGATCCTGTTCGGCTGCGAACGTACCGTCAACGCACCGTACCGGGAGTTCGTACGGCGGGTCGACATCAGCCGTTCCATCAGCTACATGACCGACTACCTCGGCGGACGGGTCCACGTGGTGTCCCGTGACGCGCAGGGGCGGCCCATCCGCCAGATCGAACGCAACCTGTACCTGGCGCAGCCGAACTACCTGGCGTACTACGGCGGTCCGCCCATCGACGTCTGCAAGCTGGAGTCGGTGGACTACGGGGAACAGCGGCAGCGGATCTCCTGGCGGACGGTCAGCAGCCCGAACGGGTCCGCCGAGTACGACGACGGCTCGGTGACCTTCCTCCCGGCGGACGGCGGTGGCCGGACCCGGATCGTGATCCGGGTGCGTCAGCGCTTCACCCTGCCGCTGACCTGGCAGATGATCCGCCCCGACACCCGGCCCAGGCTCAGGGACCCGCTGGTGCAGGACTCCTACCAGCGCTTCTTCACCCGCACCCTCGACAACTTCGAGGCGCAGTACGAGGGGCGCCCCTTCCGGATCGGCCGGCCCTGGGAGGATTCCGACGACCTGGAGGCGGCCGAGCTGCCCACCCAGCGGCTGACCGAGGCCGCCCGGATGCTGCGGACCGTCGCCTCGCAGACCCTGACCGTGCCGACACCGCCGGGACGACTGGGGCCGGACGGCTTCTGGCACGTCGCGCCCGGCGACCTCCCGACCCGCTCCCCCCTGCTGGAGGAGTTCCGCGAGTCGCTGCGCCCGGCGGTGGCCGGCTTCTGGCAGGGACTGCGCGAGGCCGCGGCCCGGGACCGGCGGTCGAGGCGGACCCCGTGAGGGCGTGCGTGACCGGTGCCAGCGGGCTCGTCGGATCCCAGGTGGTGCGTACGCTGCACGCCGCCGGCCAGGAGGTGCGGGCGTCGGTGCGCCGCAGCAGCGACCTGCGGCAGCTGCACGGCCTGGACGTGCCGTTGGTGAACGCAGACCTGCGCGATCCGCTCAGCCTGCGGGCCGCGTTCGAGGACTGCGACACCGTGTTCCACTGCGCCGCCGTCTTCTCCTACTGGGACACCGACCGGGAGGAACTGGCCAGGGCCAACGTCGAGGGCACCTGCGAGGTGCTGCGGGCCGCGGCCGAGGCCGGGGTCCGGCGGGTGGTGGTGACCTCGTCGTCCATCACCTGCGGCTCGTCGGGTGGCCCGGTGGCCCGGGACGAGCAGTGGATGCCCGGAGAGGAGTACCTGCCGGACTACTTCGTCACCAAACTGGAGCAGGAACGGACGGCCTTCGCCCTGGGCGCCGAACTCGGCCTGGAGGTGGTGGCGGCCTGCCCGACCATCGTGGTCGGCGGCCCCGACTGGCGGCTGGTGCCCAGCAACGCGCTGATCACCCGGTACCTGGCCGACTCGCTGCGCACCACCTATCCGGGCGGCTGCAACATCGTCTCCGTCCGGGACGTCGCGGCCGGCCACGTGCTGCTCGCCGAGCGGGGCCGGCCCGGGGAGCGCTACCTGCTCGGTGGAGAGAACTGGGCCTGGCGGACCATCCACCAGACCGTCTCCGAGCTGTGCGGCACCCGTGGACCGTGGGCCACCGCCAGTCACACGGGCGCGTACCTGGCGGCGACGCTGGGGGAGATCCGTGCGGTGCTGACCGCACGGGCCCCGGCGACCACCCGGGCGGAGGCCCGGACGATGGGGCGTTTCTACTGGTACCGGCACGACAAGGCGGCGGACCTCGGCTACCGGCCGAGGCCCGCGCGGCAGGCGCTGGTCGAGGCGCTCGGCTGGCTGGTGACCAGCCCGCACCTGTCGGACCGGGTCAGGTCCGGGCTGCGGCCGCATCCGGAGGTGACGAGCGCGCGGGAGCTGCTTCCCCGCCCGCTGGAGGACGGCGGCCCGGCGCCGAGCTGACCCTCACTGCTCCGGTTTCGCGGTGCGGGACTTGCCGGCGGGCTTCCCGTCCGGTCCGTCGCCGTCGCCGGTGTCGTCACCGGTGTCGTCACCGTCCGTGGCGTCGGCGCCGTCTCCCCACGCGGTCCTGCCGAGGTGGTCCCGAAGGCGCTGCTCGTGCTCCCGGGTGACCTCCGCCATCCGCCGGGCGTAGTCGATGCCGAGCCCGCTCAGCTCAAGGGCGAACCTCAGGTCCTCGTCGGCGACGAACTTGCAGTACTCGCTGTAGACCTTCCCCCAGGCGAGCCTGCCGGTGGCCAGCCCGGCCGTCAGCTCAGCCCAGTCGCCCCACATCGTGGTCTGGAGCTCGGCGATCGTGGCCGCGGTGGACCGGAGGTGTTCCCAGCCCGCTCGGAGTTCGTCGTTCAGCTGTTCGGGTGTCTCGGGGCTCATGGCCACTCCTCAGGTCGGGTTTCCGGTAGGGGCCGGCTGCGGGCTCAGCAGCGTGCTGTGGTGGAACCCCAGGCGGGGATCGGTCCAGACGGGCAGCTCGGGCAGGTGGGTGCGCAGCTCCGGCATCTCGACCCGCAGCCGCACGGTGTTGGCCGGGTAGTCGTACACCGTGATCGTGTTGAGCCCCCGGTTGGCGGTGAACAGCAGGGACTGGTCGGCGGAGAGCTGGCAGGCGTAGATCCCGTCGATGAGCGTGCCGCGGGTGACCCGAAGGGCGCCGACGAAGTGCTTGCTGCTCGGGCCGGGCGAGCCCCGGGTGAAGGCGTCGGTGACCTGCCGCGCGGCCTGCCGGGCGGAGCGCAACTGGCCGGCCAGGCGCGGGCGTTCGTCGATCACGCGGTACGAGGCGAAGTCGGCGAGGTCGATCATGACGATGGTGCCGCTGCCGCCGTTGCAGTAGATCAGCTCGCGGTCCGAGACGCAGACGTCCGAGTTGATGTGCGCGGGGACGCTCTGTCCGCAGGCCCAGTGGCGCAGGATCTGCCCGGTCTCGGCGTCGATCTCGTACACGTACTCCTTGAAGTAGGCCATGGCCCACTCGTGCCAGTCCCGGCCCTCCTGCGGCAGCACCCGGAAGGACAGCGCGTAGAACCGGTCGTCGCTCGGGTGGCAGGCCACGTGCCAGCAGGTCGTCGGCAGCCGCACCCGGCGGGCGACGCGCTTCTCCAGGTCGAAGACGCCGACCTCGGCCGCCTCGCCGCGGCCCGGGTGGTCCATGCCGCCGTAGACGACGTACCGGCCGGAGGCGGTGCGCTTCATGGCGTGAGGGAGCTTCAGCAGGTGGTCGCCGATGCGCTGGGCCTCGGTCGGGCGGTCGAGGTCCAGCAGCCACAGGCCGTCACCGATCGCGGTGACGCCGTGGGTGCCGTCCAGCCAGACCATGTGGGTGCTGCTCTTGATGGCCGCGTCGGGGGGTTCGAACCGCAGGGTGGAGACCCGCTCGCTCTCGTCCAATGACTGGACGTCGTAGAAGAGGAGCTGCTGCCCGGCGTTGCCGAGGAACCCGAACCTGCGGTCGGGGGTGATGCTGACGGCGTGGCCGCCGGAGACGCCGTCGTAGTACCGCACCCGGTAGGCGTACTCGCCGGTGTCCGGGTTGTAGCGGAAGACACAGACGCCGGCGGCACCCTCCAGGCCGTTCATGCCGTTCCCGTCCAGGGCGATGTGGAAGGCGTAGGGGTAGGTGCCCATCTGGTTCCTGACCTCCACTGATCATCGTACGAGGGGTGCGGTTTGATCGCATGCCGTCCGTGCGGAGCAAAATTGGGAAGTTTGCCAACGAACTTCACCGGTCCGGGCGCGCACCGATTGTGACACGGTGGCTGTTTGCGGAGCTGCTGCGTCGGCTTGATCGACCATCGCGTCGGAGTGCGTGTGCGACCCGTGTGTGTGAGTCTGGAGCTGGCGGCCCTGTAGTCGAGTCGTCACGCGCCGTGGCAACATCTCGCCCGGTTGCGGAAATTCCTCACGGAAAGGCGGGGTGATCCCCATGCCCGGAGACCCGGCGACGAAGGTCATCGTCACGCAGGAGAGTGCCCCTGTCGGCTCTGCCGGCGGAAAGCCCGTCAAGGGGTTCCATATTTTCACTGTCTCGATCCACGTGGAGCCGACGGAAGGTGAATACAAGCCGGGGCAGGTGCATTACGCTTTCACCGTCCCGACCGGCTGGAAGTGGGTCGAGTGGGGGAACCACTACTACTACAACGACGAGACGTACCAGACGACCCCGGCCAAGGCCCTCGACGTGCAGGTCGACGGCAAGGTGCTGTCCTTCGATCTCGACACCCATCTGAACTCGACCACCTCGGACGGTACCCGCCTGGTCTTCACCGTGATGGTCGAGCCGGTCGGCGGGACCAAGCCCGGTACGTACAGTGACGGGCTCGTGGTCGTCGGCAAGAGCGGCCAGCAACTGCTCCCGGTGCAGGCCACACTCTGGGGCGTCACCACCCCGTAGTCCGCGGGATCGCCGACGGCTACCGGGTCTGCGTCAACTACCGTACGGACGAAGCTGCGGCGTCCTCCGTC
>NZ_JBHVFE010000452.1:0-7233 GCF_042801945.1 Kitasatospora sp. NPDC057542 | reverse complement strand
GTGTATAAGAGACAGCCGGCGGGCCCTTCCGCATGTGTCAGAGGCTGAGCACCGTCCGCAGCGCCGTGGTGAGCTCGGCCTCCGCGTCCTGCGCCGGGCCGGGCGAACGCCAGGCGACGAAGCCGTCCGGGCGGACCAGCACGGCGCCCTGCGGGCCGATGCCGTGCAGGGCGGCGAAGTCCGCCCCGGGCTCCGGGGCCAGGTCGTCCTCGGCGCCGTCGCCGATCCGGTAGCCGTCCAGCGGGACCGCCAGCCGGTCGGCCGCGCGCCGGGCGCCCGCCTGCCACGCGCCGCCCTCGGGGCCGGTGAGCAGCACCATCGCCTGCTCGTACAGGTCCAGGGTGGAGAGCCTGACCCCCGCCCGCAGCAGCCACTGGTGCGGGGCCCGGCTGCCCGGCTCGCCCGCCACCTCGAACTGCTCGGGGACCACCGGCCCGCTCTGGTCCGCGCCGATCACCGCGCCCACCGGGTACCGGTAGCCGAGCGCCACCGCCAGCACCCCGGCCTGCCGGCCGACGCCCGGCACCACCGAGTAGCCCGGGTGGCTGTGCTCGGCGGAGCGGGCCGAGGCCCGCTCGCCGGTCACCAGTGCCACCGGGCGGCGCTCCTGCCCGTACGTCTCCAGCAGCCGCGGCCCGGCCCAGCCGCACAGGACGGCGGCCATCTTCCAGGCCAGGTTGTGGGCGTCCTGGATGCCGGTGTTGGAACCGAACGCCCCGGTCGGCGACATCTCGTGGGCGGAGTCCCCGGCGAGGAAGACCCGCCCGGTGCCGTACCGCTCCGCCACCCGCTCGGCGGCGTGCCAGGGCGCCCGGCCGGTCACCTCGACGTCCAGCTCCGGCAGGCCGACCGCGGTGCGGATGTGCCGCACGCAGCGCTCGTCGGTGAAGGCCTCCAGCGGCTCACCGTGCTCGGGGTGCCAGGGCGCGTGGAAGACCCACTCCTCCTGGTTGTCCACCGGCAGCAGCGCGCCGTCCGCCTCCGGGTTGGTCAGGTAGCAGGCGATGAAGTGCCGGTCGCCGACCACCTCGGCCAGCCGCTTGGCCCGGAAGGTGATGCTGACGTTGTGGAACAGCTCACCCTTGCCGGTCTGGCCGATGCCCAGCCGCTCCCGGACCGGGCTGCGCGGGCCGTCCGCGGCGATCAGGAACTCCGAGCGCACCACCCGCTCCTCCCCGCTCTCCCGGCTGCGCAGCACCGACGTGACGCCGGTCTCGTCCTGCTCGAAGGAGACCAGCTCGGTGCTGAACCGCAGGCCGCCGCCGAGCTCCCGGGCCGCCCGCAGGAGCACCGGCTCCAGGTCGTTCTGGCTGCACAGGCACCAGGAACTGGGGCTGAACCGGGCCAGCCTGCCGCCCGGGTCGATCTCCCGGAACAGCCACTCCTGCTCGGCGCCGGTCAGCGAGGGCGCCTGGAGGATGCCGTGATTGGGGGCCAGGATCGAGGCCGCCTCGCGGATCGCCGGTTCGATCCCGGCCACCCGGTACAGCTCCATGGTGCGGACGTTGTTGCCGCGCCCCCGCGGGTGATGCGAGGTGTCGGCGTGCTTCTCGACCAGCAGGTGTCTGACCCCGAGCCGACCGAGGAAGAGTGAGGCCGACAGCCCGACCAGCGAGCCACCCACGATCAGGACCGGCACCCGGTCGTCAACCTTCGGATTCATCAATTGCTCCGCCCTGTCAGGGGATTCCGCGGCCCGGCGACTGGGCTCGGCGCCGCCCTCGACGGGGCCCGCTCAGCCGGGCCCCCGCTCTTCCATCCCCCGCCCGCCCCCGCCCGAGGGGGCCCGTGCCGTCCCTTCGCCCGGATGGCCCGCAAATCTCGCGCCGCGCCCGGTGCGCCGCCCAAGATCGACCTCAGGCCTGGCGCCGACTCGCCCGGCCGAACCGCCGTCGCACCGCCCTCCCAGGCCGGGGAGCACCCGCCGGGCACGGCCGACACGGCCTGCAGCGTGCGGCCCAGAGCAGAAAGTGGATCATGACAACTCTGTCCGAACCCCAGCCGAAGCAACAGGACGAGGTCGACACCCGGCTGCGGGTGGTGCTGATGCTGGAGATCCAGGACGGCGCCCAACAGCGCTTCCTCGACGTGTACGAGCAGCTGCGCCACCAGGTGGCCTCGGTCCCCGGCCACGTCAGGGACCAGCTGTGCCAGTCGATCAACGACCCGCGCCAGTGGCTGATCACCAGCGAGTGGGAGGACCAGGAGACCTTCCTGAAGTGGGTGGACAGCCCGGCCCACCGGGAGATGGTCAAGCCGATGCACGGCTGCGTCAGCGACAGCTTCCGCTCGCTCCGCTACGCCGTGCTGCGCGAGACCTCGGCGGCCGGCTCGACCGGCACCCGGGCCCCGATGGCGGTGCCGCCCGGCCTGCCGCGCACCGCCCCGGCCGGCCACGCCGGCCCGCCCAAGGCCGACCCGGGCCCGGACGGCGTGGTCCGCCACGCGCTGACCTTCACCGTCAAGCCGGGCAGCGAGCCCGAGGTGGCCCGCATCCTCTCCGGCTACGCCTCCCCCCGGGCCGAGGTGGACGAGCGCACCCGGCTGCGCCGCACCTCGCTGTTCATGCTCGGCAACCGGGTGGTCCGCGCCGTCGAGGTGATCGGTGACCTCGGCGACGCGCTGCGCCACGTGGCGATGCAGCCCGAGGTGCGGGCCGTCGAGGAGGCGCTCAACCCGCACCTGGAGGAGGCCCGCCAGCTGGGCGACCCGCAGGCCGCCCGGGCCTTCTTCGCCAAGGCCGCGCTGCCCGCCCGGCACCAGGCGATCGCCAGCTCCCCCAACACCGCCCGGCTGCACCGGCACGCCGTGCTCTACCCGGTCCGTCCGGGCCACGGGCAGGCCGTTGCCGAACTGCTGGCCGAGCACGACAACCTGGCCACCGCCGACCCGACCGGGCCGGTCGCCGCGGCCACCGTCTTCCACCGCGAGGACGTGGTGGTGCGCCTGGTCGACCTCCGGGTGCCGGCCGAGGCCGACCCGGCGGCCGCCCTGGGCGTGGCCGACGACCGGCAGGCGGCCGCACTCGCGGGGCTGCTCGACCTCGGCCCGCAGGGCGACCTGCGCACCGCCCCCGGGCTCGGCGCCTTCCTCGCCGCCCGCGCCATGAACCCGGTCACCGACCGCCGTTCCGCCGACCCGATCAACAACTGACGTTCCACCACCTCACGGCCACCGGAGGAGCCCACCATGACCACGCAGTACCCACGGATCGTCAGCGTCCACGAAGCGCCGGAGAACCGCCGCCACGGCGCCGAGCTGCGCACCATGCTCACCCCGACCACCTGCGGCGCGACCAGCGGCTTCATGGGCCTGGCGATCGTCAGACCCGGCGAGCGGATCGGCGAGCACTACCACCCGTACTCCGAGGAGTTCGTGTTCGTCGTCTGCGGCGACCTGGAGGTCGACCTGGACGGGGAGCCCCGGCCGCTCAAGCCGGACCAGGGTCTGATGATCCCGATCAACATGCGCCACCGCTTCCGCAACGTCGGCGACACCGAGGCCCGGATGGTCTTCCACCTCGGCCCGCTCGCCCCGCGCCCCGACCTCGGTCACGTGAGCACCGAGGGGACCGCGGCCTCCGGGCCGCCGGAACACGCCAAGGTGCGCTCGTGACCCGGCGCGTCGCCGTCACCGGGATCGGCGTGGTCGCACCCGGCGGGGTCGGTGTCCCGGCGTTCTGGGACCTGCTGACCTCCGGCCGCACCGCGACCCGGGGCATCACGCTCTTCGACCCCACCGGGTTCCGTTCCCGGATCGCCGCCGAGGTCGACTTCGACCCGGCGGCCCACGGGCTGGGCCCGGAGGAGATCCAACGGGCCGACCGCTACGTGCAGTTCGCAATGGTCGCGGCCGACGAGGCGATCGCCGACGCCGGCCTGGACCTGGCCGGCGAGGACCCGTGGCGGATCGCCGTCTCGCTCGGCACCGCCGTCGGCGGCACCACCCGGCTGGAGCACGACTACGCCCTGGTGAGCTCGGCCGGCGCCCGCTGGGACGTGGACCACCGGCAGGCCGAGCCGCAGCTGCACCGGGCCTTCGCGCCCAGCACGCTGGCCTCCGCGGTCGCGGAGCGGACCGGCGCGCACGGCCCGGTGCAGACCGTCTCCACCGGCTGCACCTCCGGCCTGGACGCGATCGGCTACGGCTTCCAGGCGGTCGAGGAGGGGCGCGCCGACATCTGCGTCGCCGGCGCCTCCGACTCCCCGATCTCGCCGATCACCGTCGCCTGCTTCGACGCCATCAAGGCCACCAGCGAACGCAACGACGACCCGCAGCACGCCTCCCGCCCCTTCGACGCCGGCCGGGACGGCTTCGTGCTCGGCGAGGGCGGCGCCGTCCTGGTGCTGGAGGAGCTGGAGCACGCCCGCCGCCGCGGCGCCCGGATCTACGGCGAGATCGGCGGCTTCGCCACCTTCGGCAACGCCTACCACATGACCGGCCTCACCAAGGAGGGGCTGGAGATGTCCCGGGCGATCGACCACGCGCTCGCCCACGCCCGGGTGGACCGCACCGAGGTGGACTACGTCAACGCGCACGGCTCGGGCACCAAGCAGAACGACCGGCACGAGACCGCCGCGGTCAAGCGATCGCTCGGCGGGCACGCCTTCGGCACTCCGATGAGCTCGATCAAGTCGATGGTCGGGCACTCGCTCGGCGCCATCGGCGCCATCGAGGTCGTCGCCTGCACCCTGGCGCTCGCCCACGGCGTGGTGCCGCCGACCGCCAACTACGAGACTCCCGACCCGGAGTGCGACCTCGACTACGTGCCGCGCACCGCGCGCGAGCTGCCGCTGAGCCACATCCTCTCGGTCGGTAGCGGATTCGGCGGATTCCAGTCCGCCGTCGTGCTCAACAGAACGGGGTGAGTTCCATGACGTCACGTCAGCAGGGCCGCCGGGCCGCGGTCACCGGCCTCGGCGTGGTGGCTCCGAACGGGGTCGGGGCCGACGCCTTCTGGAAGGCCACCAGGCAGGGCGTGAGCGTCCTCGACCGGATATCCCGCGAGGGCTGCACGGGGCTGCCGCTCAGGATCGCAGGCCAGGTGAACGGGTTCGACCCGCAGTCGGCGATCGACAACCGCTTCCTGGTGCAGACCGACCGGTTCACGCACTACGCGATGGCCGCCGCCGACCTGGCCGTCGCGGACGCCGGGTTCCGGCCCGACCCGGAAGAGCCCTTCGCGGTCGGCGTGGTGACCGCGGCCGGCTCCGGCGGCGGCGAGTTCGGCCAGCGCGAGCTCCAACAACTCTGGGGCCAGGGGCCGAAGTTCGTCGGCCCGTACCAGTCCATCGCCTGGTTCTACGCGGCCAGCACCGGCCAGATCTCGATCCGGGGCGGCTACAAGGGACCGTGCGGGGTGGTCGCCAGCGACGAGGCCGGCGGGCTGGACGCCCTCGCCCACGCCGCCCGGTCGATCGAGCGCGGCACCGACGCGGTGGTGGTCGGCGCCGCCGAGGCCCCGCTGGCGCCGTACTCGATGGTCTGCCAGCTCGGCTACCCCGAGCTCAGCCTGGCCGAGCACGCCGAGCGCGCGTACCTGCCGTTCACCGAGCAGGCCTGCGGGTTCTCCCCCGCCGAGGGCGGCGCGATGCTGATGCTGGAGGACGAACGGACGGCCCGCCTGCGCGGCGCCAACGTCCGGGCGCTGCTGGCCGGGCACGCCGCCACCTTCACCGGGGCCTCCCGCTGGGCGGAGTCCCGGGAGGGACTGGCGGCCGCGATCCGGATCGCGCTGGACGAGGCCCGCGTCGTGCCCGAGGAGATCGACGTGGTCTTCGCGGACGCCCTCGGGGTGCCGGACGCCGACCGGGCCGAGGCCCTGGCGCTGGCCGACGCGCTCGGCCCGACCGCCGAGCAGGTCCCGGTCACCGCACCCAAGACCGGTACGGGACGGGCCTATTGCGGCGCCCCGATGCTCGACGTGGCAGCCGCCGTACTGGCCATGGAGGACGGCCTGGTGCCGCCCACCCCCAACGTCACCAAGGTCTGCCACGACCTCTCCCTGGTGACCGACCGTGCCCGCCCGGCCGAGCTGAACACCGCGCTGGTGCTCAGCCGCGGGCTGATGGGCTCCAACTCCGCGCTGGTGCTCCGCCGCGCGCAACCCTGAACCACCCGTCACACCTTCGAAGGGACACCCTGTGAACAACACCCTCAACTATCCCGAGCTCGCCGCCCTGCTCCAGGCCCGGGCCGGGGTCGCCGTCGACCCGGGCGACCTGGCGCGGCCGGGCGCGGAGTTCGAGGCGTTCGGCATCGACTCGCTCGGCCTGCTCGGCGTGGTCGGCGAGCTGGAGAACCGGCACGGCCTCAAGGTCACCTCGGGCGCCGAGTCGGCCAAGACCCCGGTCGAGTTCCTGCAACTGGTCAACTCCTCCCTCACCGCGAAGGCTGGTGCCTGAGATGCCCGGACACACCGACAACGAGATCGTCATCGCCGCCCCGCTCGACCTGGCCTGGGAGATCACCAACGACCTGGAGAACTGGCCACAGCTGTTCAGCGAGTACGCCTCGGTGGAGGTGCTGGACCGGCAGGGCGACCTCGTCCGGTTCCGGCTCACCATGCACCCGGACGAGAACGGCCAGGTGTGGAGCTGGGTCTCCGAGCGGGAGACCGACCGGGACGCGCTCTCGGTGCGCGCCCGCCGGGTCGAGCCCGGCCCGTTCGAGTTCATGGAGATCCGCTGGGAGTACACGGAGGTGCCGGCCGGCACGAAGATGCGCTGGATCCAGGACTTCGCGATGAAGCCGACCGCCCCGGTCGACACCGCCGGCATGGTCAAGCACATCAACCGGAACTCGAAGGTCCAGATGCAGCTGATCCGGGAGAAGGTCGAGAAGCGGGCGGCGGAGCTGTGACCGGCGTCCACCGGGCGCTGATCGTCGCCCGGATGAAGCCCGAGGCCGCGCCGGACATCGCCGAGGTGTTCGCCGAGTCGGACCAGGGCGAGCTGCCGCACCTGATCGGTGTCACCGGCCGCAGCCTCTTCCAGTTCGGCGACGTCTACCTGCATCTGATCGAGGCCGACCGCCCGCCGGGCCCGGCCGTCGCCAAGGTCGTCGGGCACCCCGAGTTCCGGACCGTCAGCGACCGTCTGACCGCCTACGTGCAGGCGTACGACCCGGCCACCTGGCGGGAGCCGAAGGACGCGATGGCGCGGGAGTTCTACCGCTGGGACCGCTGAATCCGGCGGCTCCCCGATGGGCCCGCCCCCGGCAGTGCGCCGGCTG
>NZ_JBHVFE010000451.1:0-7247 GCF_042801945.1 Kitasatospora sp. NPDC057542 | reverse complement strand
CGGTGCCCTGCGTGAGTTCGTCGCGCAGTACTCGGCTGCGGTCGAGCTCGGCAGCGAGTTCGGCCGGGATGAGCCCTGCGTCGCTGGCCCGCTCGGGGCAGTTCAGACGGGTACGGCGAGCTGGCCGGGGGTCTGGTCGGGGTCGTCGACCTCGACCAGGTCGGTGCCCTCGACGGGACAGCCGACGGGGGCGTCCGGCGGGGTCGGGCGGAGGCCTTCGAAGAGCGCCGATCCGGCGTCGACCAGGGCGGCGTTGCGCGCGTGAATCTGCCGGCGCTCGCGGTAGCCGACGGTGGTGGCCGGGTTGTCGTGGTCGGCGAAGGCCTGGACCTCGACGAGATCGACGCCATCGTCCAGCAGGTGGGTGATCCGGGAGGCGCGCAGGATGTGCGGGGTGACGTCGCGGCACCTCTCGCAGCGTTTGAAGGCGTGCCGTTCCCGGCCGGGGCCCGGCGGCCGGTCGGTGTCGGGGCAGGTCAGGACGCGGGCACGGTGGCCGAGCCGGGTGAGGATCCGGTCGACGTCGGAGGGGTCGAGCCGGTTGCTGGCCGCGTCCAGGAGCAGCGGGCCGTCGGTGCGGCCGGCGGTGTGGGCGTCGAGGCGTTCGGCGAGGGCGACGCCGAGCGGCAGGATCCGCTCCTTGGCCTCCTTACGGGTCACGTTGAGGTAGGAGCGCCGGCCGCGCTCGATCCGGGAGGTGACGTCGGCGGCGCACATCTCGCCGACCCGCCCGGCCAGCGTATAGAGCAACTCGACGACCAGCAGGTCGAGTTCGCTCTCGGCGGCGCGGTAGAGCGCCTGGATCTCCTCCTTCTCCAGGACCGGGGTGGAGGAGGAGGTGTTGCCCTTGTCGATCCGCGGTAGGTCGTCGCGTAGCACTGGGTTGCGCAGGCCGTCGCGGCGTTCGGCAGCGTAGACGTGCAGGGAGGACAGCGAGCGCAGCTTGCGGGCGATGGTGGCCGGGCGGGCGCCCTGCGCCGGGCGGTCCGCGGTCGCGGGGCGCACGCCCTCGGCCTCCATGCGGATGCGCCAGGCGGTGATCTGCTCCGGGGCGAAGCAGCCGATGCTGAACCGGTCGTGACCGAGCTCGCGGGCGTAGTTCGCCCAGGTGCGGCGGATGTCGTCCACGTACTCGCGCTTGGTGCCGACCGATGCCCGCCGGGTCGAATTGATCCATTCCAGGATCATCACGAACGTCTCGGGCGTAACGGCCTGAGCTAGGAGTTCGGCGCGAGAGGTGTAGAACCGCTGATTCCCTGACCTACCGGTCTGAACTACCCCAAGGTTATCCATCAGCTTACGGAACACCGCGTTCTGCAACGGGCTGGACGGAAGGGACGGAACGGACCCGCCGTCGGCCGGGTCGAGCTGACTGGTCGCCATGGCCCGATGGTAGCGGAAAACAATGGGTGCGGGGCCGCCACTTGTGGGACAGGTTCGGCTTTGTGGGCGCGATTTGGAATTTGCTACCCTTGCCGATACCAGGGGCCTTTGACCATGGGTTAGCCCCCAAGTCGACGGTCTGTGGTGGGTGCCCCCGAGAGGGGGCGGGAAGGGAAAAAATCATGGATGACCTCAACACGCCCACTCGTTCAAAGGTCGGCCCCCGTGGACGGCTGACCATCCCGGTCGCGCTCCAGCGCGCCGCCGGCATCACGGAGGGCGAGGAAGTCGTGCTGCGGGTCGTCGCCCCGGGCGTCTTCACCGTCGAATCCGTCCAGGCGGTCAAGGACCGGCTGCGCGGGTCGTTCGCCAGGCGAGACCGCCCGACCGACATCGTCGCCGAGATCCGCGCGGAGCGGGACCGGGAGGAGAGCGAGGAATGGTCAGACCCGAACAACACCGGTGCTGACCGACGTCCCATTGGTGACTCCTCGCCACCGTGACGCCGACCCGACATCCCACGATCCCCGCAAGGAGTACCCCTTGAACCCGACCAGTGCGCACTCGGCCGCAGACGCCAGTACCGTCCTGGCCTACATCCTGCAGGAGACCGGCGCCGAGGCCGCCGAGGCCCTGCTGCCCGGCGCCGCGATCACGACCGACACGCTCACCGAGGTCGTCCAGCACGCGTTGCGCCATGGCTACCTGGGCACCCCGACGACGCTGGCCCAGGACCTGATGGCGATCGGGCTTCAGGTGGTCACCACCACTACCGTCGCCCAGGCGGCCCGCGCCGCCGAGCTGCTCCAGCTCTGCCGCGCGGAGCGCGACCAGCACGGCAACCGCACCCTGGCCCGCGGTGACGCCCAGGTCCTCGCGCTGGCCGAGCACCTCGGTGTTCCGGCCGTCACGGGCGACCGCCTCTGGGTCGAGTATCAGCACCTGCTCACCGTGCCGGTGAAGCTCTTCCGCTGACGCACCACCGCGAGTTCCCCCGTCCGCCGGACGGGGGGACTCCGTCGTTCCCGGGGGCGGCCGACACCGATCCGGGACGGGAGTCGAGGGCGCCCGGGCGGCCCCGGGCTCCGCGCCCGGCCGCCCGCTCACCATCGGGTCTGCGGCCGCACCCGGGCCGCGTCCGGCACGGCCACCGCAGGGGACGGCTGCGAGCCGACGCTTCGGCGAGTGCCGGACGCTCGCCCATCCGGCCCCGCTACCAGCCCCCGAGCCGGAAACCGTTCGGCTCCTCCAGGTCGTCGCCGAAGTCGTCGTCCACATCGCCGGCGGGCGGTGGGCAGCCCTGCATGCACACCGGGTTCCACACGGTCCCGGTCCACCGGTGCCCGCACGCCAGCGTGCTGTCGTCCAGGTCCGCGAAGGGCTCCGCGGCGAGGGTCCCGCGCTCGGCGGCGCAGTAGCCGTCGCAGGCTTCCCTGCTAATCGGGTGCCCGCACTCCAGGAGGTAGTCCACCCGGCCATCCTCGTGCCGGGATCGCCCGGAGACGGTGCGGCGCGCGGGTCCACTGGGGGTCCGCCCGCTGGTACCGCGTCTCCGTTCGTTGACACCCGTCCCACCGGGCTTCGGGGGCCGGGGCGAACGCCACAGGCCACGGGCGGGACGGTCCGGCTACCCGGAGGTGACGCTGCAGCCCATCGAGTTCCGGGACCACAGCGGGCGGTAGTCCCGGTGGTCGGACCAGGGCGCGGCCATCTCCAGCATGACGTCCCACTGCAACTGGCAGCGCATCACCAGGTGATCGCCAAGCGAGGACTTCGCAAGCGCCTCCACGGTGGCTTCCATGAAGTACGCAGCGCCGCACAGCGCCGCGACGACCCGCTCGGCACCCTCATCCCCGAAGCGGGCCTCGTGCTCTGCGGCGCGGGCGCGGATGAACGCACCCAGCGCGCCCACCTCCCCGGGGCGCAGGTAGACGGCATCCTGGTGGTCGTTCACGGCGGTCATGGCGGGAGCGTACGGCCTCGCGCCCAACTCCAGCCCGCCACCGCACCGTTGCTCACCCGATTGAGCACCGGAAGGGGCAGTGCACGGGTGAAGCGCAGCGCTTCACCTGGTCTAGTGAACGTTTATGTGTGTCTTTTGTGTTCAAGGCGTCCGATGTGGAACCGTCAGTGGCATGAAGATCACGACCACTGTGGAGAACCCGACCCCCGATGCGCTGGAACAGCTGCTCGCCCTGGCCGCCACGCCGGCCGCCGTGGTGGCGGTCGTACCGGATGACCGCTGGACCCCAGAGCGGGCACGCGCCTACTACGACCGCCTGCCGCCCCGGGCGCAACAGATCCTGTTGCAGGTTGTTGAGGGCGACGGGGAATGCCCGGCCGATCAACTGCGGGCCGAGGGCCGGAGCCTGAGGGGTTCCACCGGGGCGTTCCGCCGGGTGCTGTCCGAAGGTGCGCGCACCGGGGTGTGGCCGGAGGCGTTGCTGATGCCCCTGACTTCCCACATCGTCGGCGGCCAGCTCAGGAAAGTCGAGATGCCTGGGTATGGGACCGAGCGGTACGCGCACCCTGCGTTCGAGGAGGGCCTGCACGACCTGCTGTTCCGGCGGTAGCGGTTGCCGTGGTCGGGCCCGGAGGGGTGTGAACCGGAGGCCGTGGACCGTCGTGCGGCCGGAGTAGTGGGCCTCCAGGCAGGTGCGCGCGGTAGTGAGGTTGCCGACGACGCCCACCCTCGGACGATCCTGGACCCGCAGCCGAAGCCACTGGTCCGCTTATTGGCGTAGAGGGGGCGGGTAGCAAGGGGATGTGCCCCCGTTCGGCCTAAGCGCTCCACGGGGGCGGCATCCGGAGTACCGTCCTGATTGAGTGAGGTCAGAACGGAGAACACCAGTATGCCCCTGAACAGCGAGCACATTGGCGCGCGCGTGAGGATTGCCCGAAATGCGGCTGGGCTGACACAAGTTGAGCTGGCCGGCTACCTAGGGCGGGCCGAATCCTGGATGGCGAATGTCGAGAGCGGTCGACAGCCTCTCGACCGGTACAGCGTGATCACTTCCATCGCCGACCGCTGCGATGTCGACGTCGTATGGCTTCTCGGCCAGCCATACCGCCTTCAGCGCGCCGGGGGCAGTCTTGCCCACGCGCACGTCCCCGCGATCCGGACCGGTATCCGTCGCGCCGGTCTCATTCTCTCCGGCCATCCCGGACTCATTCCCCAGGGCGCCCCAGTCGAACTGGCCGAGCTGCGGAAGCAGTCTCGCCGCGCCAACGTAGCCCGCCAGGCCGCGAACCTGCCCAAGGTCGCCACCCTGCTGCCGCCGCTGATCGAGGACCTGAACACGGCAGTGCTCACCCTCGTCGGGCACCAACGAGACGAGGCCCTGAGACTGTTGGTCGACGCCTCCAGGACCGCCCGGATGTGCCTGAACCAACTTGGCTACCCGGATCTGGCCTGGTCAGCCGCCGAAGTCGCGGCGGGCGCCGCAACCGCTGTTGACGACCCCCTGATGCGGGCTGCCGTCGCTTGGGACAGGTGCGGTGCGCTGCTGCACCAGGCCTCGAACAGGGAGACCATCGCTGTTGCCGAGGCCGCAATGCGAGACCTTGAGCCCTACGCCGAGGGAGGGGCGCCTGACCAGGAAGCGGTCTCGCTGCGTGGGGCCCTGCAACTGCGGTGCTCGATCGCCTACGCCCGCGCGGGGCGCAAGGGCGACGCCTGGGCCAGCATCAACGCCGCCCTGGAGGACGCCAACAGGCTCGGCGACAACTGGTACGACCTGGCGAACCACACCGTGTTCGGTCGCGGCGTCGTGGCCGTGCACGCGGCGGAAGCCGGCGTTGAGGTGGACCAACCGGACCGCGGCCTCAAGTACGTCCCCGAGGTGGACATCACCCAGATCCCGTCGAAGGAGCGGCGCACGCACTACGCAATCGACGAGGCCCGAGCGATGCACCGGATGGGTAAAAGCTCAGCAGCCGTGGTCAAGCTGAAGGAAGCCGCTACGGCGGCACCGCACTACGTGTACGCCGACCCCATGAGTCGCGCTCTGGTCACCGAGCTCGTACAGGTCGGAGTGCCGTCGCAGGGCGCGGCCCTGTCAGGGCTCATCCGCAACATGGAGCTTGTGCATTAACTGTCCCTTCGGGTCGAACAATTGACGCCCCCTAGGATTTCTAGGGGGCCCGCTTCTTTCGAGCTGCCACTCTCAAGAGGTCACCAGAGGTACGTGCGTGATCACCGTGGGAGACTGGCAATGGAGCTGATCAACACCCGTCGGCCGGATGCCGCCGCCACCGCCTACTCGGCCCTGGGCTGGCCGCTGTCCATCGGGTACCGGAACCGTCCACGACAGGGATGCACCTGCGGTGACCGGAACTGTGCGTCCCCGGGCGCCCATCCCCGTCTGGACAGCCCGATCTTGTTTACTCCCGAGCGTGTTGTTGAGGAGCTGGAGGAGTCGCCGGGCGCAGGTCTGATCGCCTGGACCACCAGGTTCGACGCTCTGGTCGTACCCCGGGACGTCGGCATGGCCGCGATGGTCGTGCTGGAGAAGGTGGCCCAGGTCCCGTGCATCGTCACCGACGAGTCGGTGACTCTTCTGACCCTCCCGGCCACCGGCCGGTACGCGAAGGCGGACCGAGCGGGTGTCAAGGTCCGGTCGGGGCCGAGCGACTGGATCGCGGTTCCGCCCTCGCACGGTACCCGTTGGGACACTCCGCCGTGGGTGCCCCAGACGAATCACCCCACCGTCCTGCTGCACGGCGCCGACGTTGGCCGACGTTTGGCGGAGGCGGCTTCCTCTAGCTCGACTGTCAAGCTGGCACGATGAGCGCCGCCACAAGCCTCAGATTCGCTGCCGAGCAAGCACGGATCCGTGACCTTCGTCGGTGGGTGAAGACGGCGTTGCCGTCGCTGGGCCTCGACGGCCGGCAGGTGGATGCCATACGGGACGACGTGGCGCTCGTGCTAACCGAACTTGGCACGAACGCTGTCGTGCACGGGTGCGACGGTGGCCGGTCGGATATGACGCTGACGGCTGCCCTGCGGTACGACGCCCCGAACATGCTGTGGGTGTCCGTGACCGACCCTGGGCCCGGACGGCCCGAGTACCGGCCGATGAGCACCGACGCGACCTGCGGCCGCGGCCTGAGGCTGGTCATGAAGATCGTCGCCCGATTCGGTGTCGAAGACCTCCCCGAGGGCGGCAAGACGGTCTGGGCGGAAATCAAGCTGCCCGTACCCACACGGTCGGCGGCCGCCCTGGCCGAGCAGGTCGGCCCGCAGATCGCGGTGTTGCGCTCAGACACCGCCGCACGAAAGTCCCAGCCGAGCCCGGCCGTCGGCACGCTACCCGGGCGCCGGGCACTCGATCGAATACCCGCGTGACCTCGTAGACCTCCGGTGACGCCTGTTGCCTCCCCGCAGTGGGCGCCACCGGACTCCAGAACGCCCGCCCCGAACACTCGCGGGGTGGGCGGCGGAAGAGCACCGCCCTCCCATCCGGGGCGCGCACGCTCACCGCGTCCAAGGGCCGATTCCCCCCGTGTCTGGGCGGGGAAGCGGTCCGGACACCCGCGGGGCCCAGACGGGGGCCCCGCGGTTCGGGTGGCGCCGTTCCTGCAGACGGTGCCACCAGGAGGGTGTGCGGGCCCGGACTCCGGGGCTGTTGACCGGGCCCGCACACCCTCTGAGACCACCCGCTGCTGGGGAGCGGCGGGCAGTCCGGGGCCCTGGACAGCACACCCCCGTTCGCCAGGGCCCCGGGTGAACCGGACGAGCAGGGAGCCGAGGCACGGTGCTGCCCTGCCCGTCCGTCCCGGCACGTGCCACCCGGTACGGGGCCGGCCGGTCCGGGACGGCCCCACTGTTGGGGGGGCCGCCCGGGACCCCTCCACCCCTTTCA
>NZ_JBHVFE010000450.1:0-7283 GCF_042801945.1 Kitasatospora sp. NPDC057542 | reverse complement strand
GAGACTGCGTGGGCGCGGAGTTGTGTATAAGCGACAGGGGCCGCACCCCCGTGCCGGCGGCCGGGGGACCGCTGCCCGGTCCCCCGACCGCCACCCTCCGCCCCTGGTCGGCCGGTTCGACGGTGCGGCTATCGTGCACAGGTGCACGAGGCGGCCCGGGACCCCGGGCAGGGCACGTGAGGGGAGCTCCAGGTGATCGGACGGGCGCTGAACGGGCGTTACGAACTCGTCGACATGCTCGGCGTCGGCGGCATGGCCACCGTCTGGCGCGGCGTGGACCGCGTGCTGGGCCGTCAGGTGGCCGTCAAGGTCCTCAACGGGGGCCTCGCCGACGACCCCCGCTTCGCCGAGCGCTTCAGCCGCGAGGCCCAGCACGCGGCCATGCTGGTGCACCCGGGGATCGTCATGGTCTTCGACTCGGGCGTGGACCAGGGCACCCCGTTCATCGTCATGGAGCTGGTCAACGGCCGTTCGCTGGCCGCCCTGCTGGCCGAGCAGCGGACCCTGCCGGTGGAGCGCGCCGTCGGCATCGCGGCGGCGGTCTGCGAGGCGCTGTCCGTCGCGCACGCGGCCGGGCTGGTGCACCGGGACATCAAGCCCGGGAACATCATGATCACCGATGCCGGCGGGGTGAAGGTCGTCGACTTCGGCATCGCCCGGGCCGGCTCCTCCAGCAACCTGACCCAGACCGCGAGCGTGCTCGGCACGGCCGCCTACCTCTCGCCCGAGCAGGCCACCGCCTCGGCGCTGGACGGGCGGACCGACCTGTACGCGGTCGGCTGCGTGCTCACCGAGATGCTCACCGGCGCGACTCCCTTCACCGCCGAGACCCCGGTGGCGATCGCCTTCAAGCACGTCAGCGAGCAGCCGCCGGCGCCGTCCACCCGCCGCCCGGGCCTGCCGCCCGCACTGGACGCGGCGGTGCTGCGGCTGCTGGCCAAGAACCCGGCCGACCGCCCGGCCGACGCGGTCGCCGCCCGGGCCGAGATCCTCGGCACCGTCCCGGGGCAGGCGGTCGGCGGCCCGACCGCCGAGCTGCTCGCGGGCGCGGGGGCCGCGGGGGCCGCCACCCAGCTGCTCCCGCCCGTCCCCTTCTCCCCGGCGCCGAACCAGCAGCACACCACGGTGCTGCCGCCCCAGCCGCCGGCCGCCACCTCGGTGATGGCGCCGATCCCCGCCCGGGCGCCCGCCCCTGCGCCCGCGCCCGCTCCCGCCCGCAGCCGCCGAAAGCCGTTGGTGTTCGGGGCGTTGGGCGTGGCGGGTCTGGCCGGCGTCACCGCGCTGGCCCTCACCGCCTTCGACGGACCGGCCGGCAACGCGGCCGCCGCCAAGCCTGCCGCGGCCACCGCCCCCACCGCCCCGGCCGCGACGCCCACCCCGAAGGCCTCCGCGACCGCGACCTCGGCGGCGCCCACCACCCCCTCGGCGCCCCCGGCCTCCACCGCGGCCGTCCCGCGCAACCAGCCCGCCGCGCTGCAGATCCAGTCCTTCCGCCAGGCCGTCGCCCAGGCCCAGGTCAACAAGGAGCGGGACAAGCAGACGGACCTGCTGAAGATCCTCGACGCCACCGCCGCCCGCCTCAACGAGGGCAACCCGGACGACGCCGCGCAGGAGCTCAGGAACGCCCAGAAGGTGGTCCGGGACATGGGCAAGAAGCACGCCATCGACGTTCCGACCTACGCCAACTGGAACACCCGCCTCTCCGCCCTGTTCGCCACCCTGCACACCGCCGCCGACCTCCAGGACGACTGACAGGCCCGGTCGCCGCCTCCGCGGACGCGGATTCGTGCCCATTGCTGCCGGTGCGGGTTTCCACGAGGGATGCTTCCCGGTTTGTCCGGGACTGACCGGGTCGTAGCCGTCCGCGCCGATCCCCCTCCGTCCCGGGCGGGGGATCGGGGCGTTCCCGGCTCCGTGCGCGCCGCTCGAAGGCCGTGCTGACGGCCCGCGGTCGACACAGGTTTGTCCACAGGCTGTGGACAAGCCTGCCGAAGAACGGGGATGCCGGCCCGGCGACTCTGCCGGCGAAGTCGTCGCCGGCAGAGTCCCCGTTCGGCTTCCCGCTCCCGTCACACCGAGGTCGGCCCGGCACCGTGCCGGATCGTCCGGCCCGTCCGGTACGTGCCGTCCGCGTACCGCCCGCCGTGCCGGACTCAGTCCTGCTTGCGGATCCTGCGCTCGACGTTCCCGCGGATCGCCTGGGACGCGGTCCCGGCGGCCGCCGCGAGGAACACGAAGTTGTACCCGATCTGGAGCATCACCACGAGCCGCGCCGTCTGCCCCGCCGGCGTGATGTCCCCGTACCCCACCGTCGCCATCGTCACGATCGTGAAGTACAGCGCGTCCAGCCGGGTCTCCAGTCCGGCGAACTCCGCCTTGTGCGAGCCGAGCACGTAGTACGTCGCCGCGAAGATGGTCAGCGCCAGGAAGATCAGGAAGGCCAGCCAGACCACCGGCCGTTTGGCGGTGCCCCGCATCACTCCGATGATCTTGGCCAGCATCAGCCAGCTCATCCCGGCCAGTGCCCCCGCGAAGACCAGCCAGCTCAGCCGCGGCCGGCGCTCGCCAAACCATTCCAGTGGCAGCGTGAAGTACCCGGCCATCAACAGCGTGGACGCGCCCAGCAGCCAGAACCAGGCCCGCAGGTCGACGGGCGGCGGGGGCGGGTTCTCGGACATCCTGCCCAGCCTGCCCCGTACCCGGCCCCGTCCGCCCGTTCGCCTGCTCCGGTCAGGCGAGCCCGCGCTGGATGGCCAGCACCGCCAGCCGCACCCGGTTCGGGCTCCCCGTCTTGGTCATGAGGTTCGACAGGTGCGTCTTCACGGTCGTCACCCCCAGGTGCATCCGTCCGGCGATCTCGGCGTTCGACAGCCCGTCCGCGAGGTGCCGCAGCACCTCGCTCTCCCGACCCGTGAAGCGGACCTCCGGCACCGCCCGCCGCTCCGCCCCCGCCCAGTCCTCCGCCGCCCGGGCCACCACCCGCCGCAGCACCGCCGGGCTGTACGGGCTGTCGCCCGCTGCCGCCCGTCGGACGGCGTCCAGGACCGCTCCCGGCTCGACGTCCTTGGCGAGGAAGCCGCAGGCGCCGGCGGCCAGGGCGGGGTAGAGCCGGTCGTCGTCATCGAAGGTGGTCAGCACCACGACCCGGGCCGAGGGAAGACGGGACAGCAGCTGAGCCGTCGCCGCGATGCCGTCCGTCCCCGGCATGTGCAGGTCCATCAGCACCACGTCGGGCCGCAGCCGCACCGCGAGCTCGACCGCCCGGGAACCGTCCGCCGCCTCCCCGGCCACCGTCAGATCGTCCGTGGACTCGACCAGCATCCGCACCCCGGCCCGGACCAGCTGCTGGTCGTCGACGATCAGCACGCCGGTCATGCCGCCGCCCCCGTGCCCAGCGGCCAGGAGGCGGCCAGTCGCCAGCCGTCCGGCACCGGTCCGGCCTCGATGGTGCCGCCGACCAGCGCCACCCGCTCCCGCATCCCGAGCAGCCCGTGCCCGCCGCCCATGGACGCAGGCCCGGCCTGCCCGCGGGTGTTCTCCAGCTCCAGTGCCACGTTCCCGTCCTCCGTCGTCGCCCGCAGCCGGACGCGCGCGCCCGGGCCGGCGTGCTTCACCACGTTCGCCAGCCCCTCCTGGACCAGCCGCAGCACCGTCAGCCCGCCGATGGCGTCCAGTTCGGCGAGCCGGCCGCCGATCACCGCGTCGACCCGCAGTCCGGCCGCTCGCGACCGCTCCACCACCCCGGCGACGGCGGTGGGCAGGTCGGCGGTCTCGGCGAGCAGCGGGGCCAGCTGCCCGGCATCGGGCTCGCGCAGGGCGGTGAGCAGTCGGCGCAGGTCGGCGAGGGCGGTGGTGGCGCCGGCGTGCACGTCGTCCAGTACGGCGGTGAGCCGGGGGTCGGCGTCCGGCAGGACGTGCCGCGCGACGCCGACCCTCAGCACGGTGGAGGCCAGGTGGTGGGCGACCATGTCGTGCAGCTCGCGGGCGATCGCGGCGCGCTCGCCCATCCGGGCGCCCCACTCGGCGAGGTCCCGGCTGCGCTCGGCCTCCCGGGCCCGTTCCTCGGCCGCCTGCCGCACCCGTTCGGCGGCGCGGATGTAGCCGGCCAGCAGCACGGGCACGCCGCCGAGCAGCGCCGTCCGGTAGAGCGCGGCGGGTACGGACGGCCAGGCGTGCGCCAGTTCCGCGCAGAGCAGCGCGGCCCACAGCCCGGCGACCGGACGGCCCCACCGCCGTACGGCCAGTTCGAAGAAGGCCGCGGCCACGCCGACCTTGACCTCCACCTGCACGGCGTGCGCCACGGCCGGCACGGTCAGCGCGCACTGCCCGAGCGCCACCACGAGCGGCAGGCGACCGCCGAGCGCCGCGAGCAGCAGCGTCCCCACGGCGACCGCCCAGTCCGTCGCCGTCAGAGCCTGCGGACGGCCCGCCAGCAGCAGGTACCCCAGCCCGGAGCCGATCAGCGCGGGCCGCAGCAGCCGCGAGCCCCTCCACGTCGTTCCCCACACCCTGCCGACCCTAGGGCGGCCCCGGGCCCCGCGTGATCGTCCCTCAGGCCGAGACCGGGGCTCCTCCTTCCGGCCGCTCCGTCGGCCCCGGCTCGTCCAGCAGCTCCAGCACCGCCAGCACGGCGACCAGCCCGAGTGCCAGACAGAGCGTCACCAGCACCGTCGGGTAGTTCCACAGCACGAAGGCCAGCGCCGCGAGCGCGACCGCCAGCCAGCCCAGCGCGGCCTTCCAGCGGTGGACGAACCGGCCGACCGGCCCGAGCCGCAGCCCGGCCCGTTCGGCCACCCGCCGCACCGCGCCCAGCCCGGCGCGCCAGCCGCCGCGGACGGTGCGCGCCCACCGCCCGCCGCCGGTGACCCAGGCGCCGAGTGCGACCAGCAGGCCGAGGGCGACCACCACCCGGACGGCCGAACGCAGGTACCGCACCAGGGTGTCGTACACGGCCTGGGCGGCCCCCTGGTCGACGTCGGCCGGGAGCCGGTCCAGGTAGACGGCCCGGAACACGCTCAGCCCGATGCCCAGCAGCAGCGCCCCGCCCGCCATGCCGAGGGCCGCCGCCACCACCGCCCGGCGGCGCCGCGTCGCGAGCAGCACCCCGCCGAGCGCGCAGGCGCCGGCCAGCACCGGCACCCAGAAACCGGCCAGGTCCAGCACCCGCAGGGCGGTGCGGACCTTGGGGAGGGCGTCGGACTGCACCAGCGGGTAGGAGGTGTGGATCTCCGGGATCCGTGAGGCCAGCGGGAGCCCCCGGTCCACCAGTGCGGACTTCACCCGGGCGATCACCGGGGCGAGGTCGAGCACCACCGTGTCGTTGTGGACCTCGACGGCGCCGCCGCCCTGCCCGGTCACCATCTTCTCGACGGCGGCGTGCGCCTCCCGGTTGACGTCCGTCCAGAGGGTGGTGAAGGCGTCGCTGTCCACGAGCCGTTCGACCTCGGTGTGGACGAAGCCGCCGAGTCCGCTGTCCAGGGCCTGGCCGATGCTGCCCAGCAGGGCGTCGAGCTTGGGCCTGTCGGCCGGGGCGACGCCGTCGAGCAGCGATTCGAGCGGGAGCTTCTTCATGATTTCGGCGGTCACCCGGTCGGCGACGGCAGCCTTGACCCGGGGGTCCTCGGCCAGCGGGGCCATGGTCGCGAGATAGCGGTCGGTGTCGCTGATCTCGGACCTCGCCCAGAGCGCGAGGGCGCCGAGCGGGGTGAGCACGCAGGCCAGCACGATCAGCAGGGCGGAGAAGAAGGCGCGCACCCGGTGGCGGGGCGGGTGCCGTGCCGGCCCGGCCGCCAACTGGTCGGCGAGCCGTGCCTCCTGGGCCTCGACCGCGCTCAGCCGGGCCCGTAGCTCGGCCAGTTCGTCGCCGGGCTGGTCGGTCGGCATGCCGGGACTCCGTTCCTCCGATGGGTGCATACCAGGAGACAACGGATCAGATCGGACGGCCAGTCGACGGTCGTGCGGCCGGAGCGTCCCCCCCACCGGCCCGGAACGGCGGAAAGCCCCTGGTGGCTCACCAGGGGCTTTCCGGAGAAGAGGGGGACTCAGGCGGTCGTCTCGGGCCGCTTGGTCTCGGCGGCCTTGGTCACGTTGGTCGGCGTGACGGCCGGGCGGTCGGCGCTCTGCTGGGGAGCGGTGGCGCTCTGCTGGGGAGCGGCGGTGCTCTGCGCGGTGCCGGCGGCGGCGTCCGCCGGGGTGTCGTCCTCGCGCATGGCCTTCGTCTCGGCCTTCAGGATGCGCATGGACTTGCCCAGACCACGGGCCATCTCGGGCAGCTTCTTCGATCCGAACAGCAGGATGACGACCGCCAGCACCACGAGAATGTGCCAGGGCTCAAGACCGTTCCGCAGCATCCCTGGCCACCGGTCCCTTCTTGTCTAGAGTCGTGGCGGGCGCTAGCGCCCGTGCTGGCCAGTATGCCTGGCCCTGACGGAGAACGGATACACCAGCCGGGAAACGCTGGCCAAAAACCAGGTGCCGTTCGAGCGGATCGCGAGCGCCGTGGCGCCCATCCGGACGATTGCGGGTGCCGAAGCTCACACCCGCCGCCGCGGTGCGATCAGTGGACGAACGGCACCAGACGCTTCGACACCCGACGGTACTCCGCGTACTCGCTGCCGAAGGCGTCCAGCAGCATCCGCTCCTCGGCGGAGATCCGCCGGCCGTACGCGGCCAGTAGCAGCGCCGCGACCACCAGGGCGGCCGCCCAGCCGCCGGTGCCGGCCGCGTAGCCGATCCAGACCAGCAGGCTGCCGGCGTAACCGGGGTGCCGGATCAGCCGGTACGGGCCGGTGCGGACCAGGTGCTGGGCGTCCACGGTGCGCAGGGTGCGGGTGTAGTACCGGCCCAGGGTGCGCATGCCCCAGGCCCGCAGCGCCAGCCCGGCGGCCACCATGGCCACCCCGAACCAGCCTGCCCAGCCGGGAAGTTCACCGATCGCGGCGCGGTCGAACAGCACCACGACCAGGGCCGACACCACGTAGCAGCCGAGCAGCAGCCGGGTCGACCCGCGGTCGCGGCGGTCGGCGTGCCAGGTGCCGGCGGAGGCGTCCTCGCGCCGGCGCAGCAGCAGCTCGTAGGTGATCCAGCAGAGGACGCCGAGGAGGGAGAGGAGGGCGGGCAGGGGCATCAGGGGCTCCCGGAGGTCGGATCCGAGGTGTGTCTCCACGGTCCTCCCGGTGGGCCGTCAGCACACGCACCCGGGGGTGGACCACCGCGGTCCACCCCCGGGTGGAGGCTCGGCGCGGCGGCGCGCCGTGCCTCCGAAACGGCGGAGAGCCCCCGCC
>NZ_JBHVFE010000449.1:0-7313 GCF_042801945.1 Kitasatospora sp. NPDC057542 | reverse complement strand
GCACTGCGCCGTCCGGGGCCGCCGGCGTTCCGCGGTCCATCGTTCCGGTCCGTCCCGTGCGGACCGGTGTCTACACTCCGGTGCCATGCTTCAAACTCCGCGCAGGGCCCGTCAGGTGGCCGTCCTCAGCCTGGTGTTCGGTGCCGTGCTGCTGGCCGGCGCGGCCACCGGCGCCTGGGGCGACCCGCCGCGCCGCCCCTCCGCCGACACCGCCCCGGCCGGCGGGCTCCCGGCGGACCCGGCCGGCGCCGCCCTGTCCGAGCAGCAGGCCGAGCACCTGCTGGCGGCCGGCGGCGACCGCTGGGGCGCGTACTACAGCGCCCAGGAGTACGCGGAGTTCAGCCAGGGCCTGGACGGCCGGTACCCGGGCGTCGGCCTCTCGGTCGGCCGCGGCCAGGACGGCGTCACCGAGGTCTCCCAGGTCGCGCCGGGCGGCCCGGCCGCCGCGGCCGGGATCACCCCCGGCGACCGGCTCGTACGGATCGGCCAGGACCAGGCCGACCACCTGCCGGTCACCGAGGTGGTCGCGCGGCTGCGCGGCCAGGGCGAGGAGCGCCGGGCCGGCTCCGAGGTCACGCTGACCGTCCGGCGCGGCGAGGGCGAGGAGCGCGAACTGCGGCTGCGGCGCGTGCTGCTGGACAGCCGGCAGGTCACCGCGGAACAACTGGGCAAGGGCGTGCTGCGGGTGACCGTGCGCGCCTTCACCAGCGGCGTGGCCGACCAGGTGCGCGCCGCGCTGCGCACCCCGCACACCGGTGTGGTGCTCGACCTGCGCGGCAACTCCGGCGGGTTGGTCGACGAGGCGGCCGGCACCGCCGGGATCTTCCTGGACGGCGGAACGGTCGGCTCGTACCAGGAGCGCGGCGAGACCAGGGAGTTGACCGCCCCGCCCGGCGGCGACCAGCGCACCCCGCTGGTGCTGCTGGTGGACGGCGGCACGATGAGCGCCGCCGAACTGCTCGCCGGCGCCCTCCAGGACCGCAGCCGCGCCCTGGTGGTGGGCTCGCGGACCTTCGGCAAGGGCACCGTCCAGCAGCCCAGCCGGCTCGCCGACGGCGCCGTGCTGGAACTGACCGTCGGCCGCTACTACACCCCGGCCGGCCGCTCCCCGGACGGCACCGGCCTCACCCCCGACGTCCCGGCCGACTCGGGCGAGGCGGCCGACGAGCTCGCCCTGCGGGTCCTCGCGGGACTCGGCACCCGCGCCTAAAGCAGCTGCCCGATCCGGCGTCGAAGTGCGAGAATGGCCGCGCTATGGCAAAGGAAACCGGACAGAAGCTGATCGCGCAGAACAAGAAGGCGCGACACGAGTACACGATCCTCGACACCTACGAGTGCGGCCTCGTACTCACCGGCACCGAGGTCAAGTCGCTGCGTGAGGGGCGGGCCAACCTGGTCGACGGCTACGCCTACATCCAGAACCACGAGGCCTGGATCGACAACGTCTTCATCCCCGAGTACACCCAGGGGACGTGGACCAACCACGCGGCCCGGCGCAAGCGCAAGCTGCTGCTGCACAAGCTGGAGATCCGCAAGATCGAGACCAAGGTCCGCGACGCGGGTCACACCCTGGTCCCGCTCTCGCTGTACTTCAAGGACGGCCGGGTGAAGCTCGAACTGGCGCTCGCGGTCGGCAAGAAGCTCTACGACAAGCGCCAGACGCTGCGCGAGAAGCAGGACACCCGCGAGACGGCCCGTGCGGTGGCGGCGGCCCGCCGACGCCAGCGTTAATCCGCTGGACCCTCGCCCGTCGCCTCGCGTACTATGGCGCAAGCAACACGGACGATCACCGTCCGAGCTGTTTCTCAACAAAACATGGGGATGATCGGTTTCGACAGGGGATGTTGAAACAGGGGAAGCGAGCCGAGGAACGCGGCAATGATCTCGTTAACCACGTGTCGCAAAAAAATAATCGCCAACTCTAAGCGCGATTCCCAGCAGTTCGCTCTCGCTGCCTAATAAGCACCGATAGCGCTTGGGTGTCAGACCGGGGGGTTCCCGACCCGGACCCTGGCATAATCTAGGGAACTCAACCGTCCGCCCGGGCTGCGGGGGCGGATGGGAAATCAAACAGCAGCTGGGCCTGTTGGCGGCTTGTCCGTGTGACCGCCAGGGCCGAGAAAAGCACAGCGGACTGCGCTCGGAGAAGCCCTGAATTGACTCCACTGGACCCGGGTTCGATTCCCGGCATCTCCACCACCCCATGTTCACACCGAAGGCCGTCCACCGCTCCGCGGAGGGCGGCCTTCGACTTTTGTCCGTTCCGGAGCAGCGCAGCCCCGGGGTCGCGGCGTAGGATCATCCGTCCGCTCGTTTTCCGGAGCCGGATTCCGCCGCAACCACCGAGGCCATGCAGAGCAACACGCCCACCACCCCCGCCACCGACCACGAGACCGTCCGCGCGCGCGAGATCGCCGGTGAGCAGCAGCACCTCGACACCGTCTACCACCGGTTGGAGGAGAAGCTCGCCGAAGCCGAGTACATCCTGGAGGACGCCGCCAAGCGGGTCCAGGTCGGCACCCCCGGCGCGCTCGCCGAACGCGACGCCCAGGTCTACCGGGCCGGCGCCCACCTCCAGCGACTGAACAGCGAGTTCGAGGACTTCCTGTTCGGCCGGATCGACCTCCAGCGGGCGGACGCCCCGGAGGAGCACGGCATCCCGTCGAACACCCCGCTCGACCCGGCCGACCCGGCCGTCGCCGAGACCCTCCACATCGGCCGGCTGGGCGTGCTGGACGCCGAGTACGGCCCGCTGGTGATCGACTGGCGCGCGCCCGCCGCCGCCCCGTTCTACCGCGCCACCCCGGTCGAGCCGGGTCGGGTGATCCGCCGCCGGGTGATCCGCTCCAAGGGCCGCAAGGTGATCGGTGTCGAGGACGACCTGCTGCGTCCGGACCTCACCCCGACCCTGGACGGCGAGGAGCTGGCCGTGGTCGGCGACGGCGCGCTGATGGCCTCGCTGGGCCGCGCCCGCAGCCACTCGATGCGCGACATCGTCTCCTCCATCCAGAAGGAGCAGGACGAGGTGATCCGCGCCGCCGCCGCGGGCGCCACCCTGGTCACCGGCGGCCCCGGCACCGGCAAGACCGCCGTCGCCCTGCACCGCGCCGCCTACCTGCTCTACCAGGACCGCCGCCGCTACGCCGGGGGCATCCTGGTGGTCTCGCCGACCCCGCTGCTGGTCTCCTACACCGAGGGCGTGCTGCCCGCGCTGGGCGAGGAGGGCCAGGTCGCCATCCGGGCGGTCGGCTCGCTGGTGGACGGCATCGAGGCGGGCACCTACGACACCCCCCAGGCGGCCCGGGTCAAGGGCTCGGGCCGGATGGCGCAACTGCTGCGCCGGGCCGCCCGCGCGGCACTGGAGCTGGGCGCGCCGCAGGAGCTGAAGGTGGTCGCCCGCGGAGAGGTGCTGAAGCTGGACGCCGGCCGACTGAAGGCCGTGCGCGGCAACGTGGTGGGCTCCGGCGGCACCCCGCTGAACCTGCTGCGCCCGCGGGCCCGCAGGCTGCTGCTGGACGCCCTGTGGCAGCAGGCCACCAGGCACCTGCCGAAGCCCGCGGACCACTACGCCCGCGAGCAGCGCCAGGAGGAGAAGGAGTCCTTCGACGAGTACGTCTCGGACGAGGCGTCGTTCCTGGACTTCCTGGACGCCTGGTGGCCGGCGCTGACCCCGCGCCGGGTGCTCGGCACGCTGCGGCAGCACCGGCACACCAACCGGATCGCCCGCCGCGCCGTCACCCCGGACGAGGCCAGGCTGCTGGCCGCCTCCTGGCGCCACCTGTCCGCGGTGGGCGAGGGCGCGCTGTCCGCGCACGACGTCGCGCTGATCGACGAGCTCCAGGTGCTGCTCGGCGAGCCGGCCCGCCCGAAGGTCCGCGAGGTGGACGCGGTGGACCTGCTGAGCGGTCTGGACGAGGTCACCACCTTCGCCGACCGCAGCGCCCGCCAGCGCGACCGCCAGCCGGCCGAGCGCAGGGAGTACGCGCACGTCATCGTGGACGAGGCGCAGGACCTCACCCCGATGCAGTGGCGGATGATCGGCCGCCGGTCCCGGATGGCCACCTGGACGATCGTCGGCGACCCGGCGCAGTCCTCCTGGCCGTTCCCGCAGGAGGCCCAGGCGGCGCTGGACGAGGTGCTCGCCGGCAAGCCGCGCCGCCGCTTCACGCTGACCGTGAACTACCGCAACCCGGCCGAGATCGCCGAGGTCGCGGCCAAGGTGCTGGCGCTGGCCGCGCCGGGCACCCCGTCGCCGAGCGCGGTGCGCCACGTCGGCGTGGAGCCGCGTTTCGCGGCCGTCACCGACCCCTCGCCGGAGGCCTTCGGCGCGGCCGCCCGGGTCGAGCTGGAGCGGCTGCTGGCCGAGGTGGACGGCACCGTGGCGATCGTGGTGCCGATGGACCGCCGGGACGAGGCGGCCGGCTGGGCCGAGGGCCTGGGCGGGCGCGTGGTGGCGCTGGGCAGCCTGGAGGCCAAGGGCCTGGAGTACGACGCGACCGTGGTGGCCGACCCGACCGGCATCGCCGGAGAGTCGGAGGCGGGGCTGCGGGTGCTGTACGTGGCGCTGACCCGTGCGACCCAGCGGCTGACCGTGCTCTCCGGCCCGGACGACCTGCCGGACGCGGCCGGCGTGCCGGCACTGCTGCACGGCTGACGGCCCCTACGGAAGAAGGCCCCTCACCGCTCGGTGAGGGGCCTTCAGACGTTGATGACACCGACCCGCCATGCTCGCCTCGCGGCAAGTGGTCCCTCGAAGGGACGAAGGTTGGGCCCGGGGGCTTGGATCGAGCCGGTGTCTCGTCCAATGTAACGCATCGGCCGGGAGAGGCAAGGAGTGAGCGGCGGGATACCGGCGGCAGTCGGGTGGGATTGTCGGGTCCGCACACTCAATGAACGTTATTTCTGGCTGCCCCTTGGAAGGTGCGACGATCGAGGTCTAGCATGCGCAGGCGATGCCTTCAACAAAATGTTGAGCCTGCGGGACAGACGGAAGAAGGAAGCGTCGATGGCGACGGTGCCCAGTGTCTCCAACTCGATCACGGTACGGCTGGAGGTCCCGGCCCGGGGCAACGCCGTCAGTGCGATCACCACGGCCGTGGAGTCCTCCGGCGGGTCGGTGACCGGTCTCGACGTCACCGCCTCCGGCCTGGAGGCGCTGCGGATCGACGTCACGGTGGCGGCCGCCTCGGTCGCGCACGGCGAGGAGATCGTCGAGAAGCTGCGCACGATCGACGGCGTGTCGATCGGAAAGGTCTCGGACCGCACCTTCCTGATGCACCTCGGCGGCAAGATCGAGATGTCCTCGAAGCTGCCGATCCGCAACCGTGACGACCTCAGCATGATCTACACCCCGGGTGTCGCCCGGGTCTGCATGGCGATCGCGGAGAACCCGGAGGACGCCCGCCGCCTGACCATCAAGCGCAACAGCGTCGCCGTGGTCACCGACGGCTCGGCGGTGCTGGGCCTGGGCAACATCGGCCCGGAGGCCGCGCTGCCGGTCATGGAGGGCAAGGCGGCCCTGTTCAAGCGCTTCGCCGGGATCGACGCCTGGCCGATCTGCCTGGACACCCAGGACACCGACGAGATCGTCGCCATCGTCAGGGCGATCGCCCCGGGCTTCGCCGGGATCAACCTGGAGGACATCTCCGCGCCGCGCTGCTTCGAGATCGAGGCCCGGCTGCGCGAGGCCCTGGACATCCCGGTCTTCCACGACGACCAGCACGGCACCGCGATCGTGGTGCTGGCCGCCCTCACCAACGCGCTGAAGGTGGTCGGCAAGGAGATCGGCGACATCCGCGTGGTGATGTCGGGCGCCGGCGCCGCGGGCACCGCGATCCTCAAGCTGCTGATGGCGGCCGGCGTCGAGCACGCCACCGTGGCGGACGTGCAGGGCGTGGTCCACCTGGGCCGCGGGGACCTCAACGAGAACCTGCGCTGGATCGCCGAGCACACCAACCGCTCGGGCCGCACCGGCAGCCTCAAGGAGGCCGTGGCGGGCGCCGACGTCTTCATCGGCGTCTCGGCCCCGAACGTCCTGGACGGCGACGACCTGGCCACCATGGCGCAGGACGCGATCGTCTTCGCGCTGGCCAACCCGGACCCGGAGGTCGACCCGGCCGTCGCCCGGCAGACCGCCGCCGTGGTCGCCACCGGCCGAAGCGACTTCCCGAACCAGATCAACAACGTGCTGGTCTTCCCGGGCGTCTTCCGCGGCCTGCTGGACGCCCAGAGCCGCACCGTCAACACCGAGATGATGATCGCCGCCGCCCGGGCGCTGGCCACCACCGTGGCCGACGACGAGCTGAACGCGAACTACATCATCCCGAGCGTGTTCCACAAGGACGTCGCCAAGACCGTCGCCTCGGCGGTGCGCGAGGCGGCCCTGGCGGGGGCCCAGGAGGCCCCCGCGCCGGCCCGTCCGACCCCGGGTATCGTCGGCACCCTCGACACCGCCGCGTTCCCCACCGTCAAGCTCTGACGGCCGGACGGGGCGACGTGTCGCAGATCGCTCAAATGTGCGAATAGCGGTCATGCCCGCCCAGCCCGCCCCGAACCCTTGCGACACAAGGGCGAGGGGCGTGTTTGGGCTTGTCAGTCGTAGGGCGTACCGTAGCCCTGCACGGGGCAGGCGTGTCCGACAAGTACGGAACGTCCCCCTGGTCTTCCGGCGTGTCGTCCCGACCGCCGCCCGCGCCCGGTCCGCCGGAGCCGACGGAGCGTCATACCTCCAACGGGCGGGCGATGTTCGGGTGGCTCGGCCGGGGCCCGATTGGCTTTCTCGGGGCCGGTCGGGGCAGGATTCGTATCCAGGCGGGCGGGTGGGCCTTCGACGGCTCCGGCGCGCGGCATCGGGTACGGACCCGGCCTGCGACCACGCATTGCCTGCATGAGCACAGTGTGCGGACCTGCGGCCCATCCGGGTGCCCCCCGGTGGGAGCACCGATGGGCCCCCGCGCACCGCAAGCGAACAGACCACAGGAGTACACATGAACCGCAGTGAGCTGGTGGCCGCGCTGTCCGAGCGCGCCGAGGTGACCCGCAAGGACGCCGACGCCGTTCTGGCCGCCTTCGCCGAGATCGTCGGCGAGGTCGTCGCCAAGGGCGACGAGAAGGTCACCATCCCCGGTTTCCTGACCTTCGAGCGCACCCACCGCGCTGCCCGCACCGCCCGCAACCCGCAGACCGGCGAGCCGATCCAGATCGCCGCGGGCTACAGCGCCAAGGTGAGCGCCGGCTCCAAGCTGAAGGAAGCCGCCAAGGGCGCTGCCTGAGCCACCCCTTGAACGCCCGAGAGGCCGGGCTCCCCGCTGGGG
>NZ_JBHVFE010000448.1:0-7323 GCF_042801945.1 Kitasatospora sp. NPDC057542 | reverse complement strand
CAGCATCCACAGGAACACCTGCCCGGCGACACTGCGCACCCACAGCCGCGAGCGCAGCCGACCCCGGGCGGACCGGTGTTCCCCCGGTCCGCCCGGTGTCGTGTTCCCAAGGGCGTGGCTGTCCATCTCATGCATCCAGGCCGTCCGCGCGCATCCGGATCTTGAGGCATCCACGCTGCCACCCAGCCGCACAATATGCATGCGCGAATCACCGGAGGGCCGGGCAGAACGTCAGGCAGGTCGGCGCCCTGGAGCCGGCGGCCAAGGTGAGGGCTCCCCCGTCGTCCCTGCCCTGCTCCGCTCGTCCGCGCAGTCCCGCGCCGGCTCCCACCAAGGCGATCGTCAAGCACTGCGGCGCCGACAGCCTCCGCGCGGTGAACCGATTCCCGATGGGGCTTCGACACCGGCGACGGTTCCACAAGAGCCAACCCGAACGAGAACGACATCCGGCTCCGTTCTCGAACCGCCTGGCAAGTCAACGCAGTACTGACGTCGGCACCGCTTGGCCGCTCGCCCGACGGTGCGCTCGGGAGAGCCGGGGGCCGTTCGGCCGGGCGGCCACCGCAGCGACTTCACCCGCCGAGGTAGTACGAGCACGGGAAGGGCCCGACCGACCGGCCGGATCCGACGAGCGTCACCTGTACGTCGTTCGGCCGAACGCCGTCGGCCAGTAGCGACTGGGCCCGAGCGAGGCTGCACACCAGTTGGCCGTTCGCCTTCTGGTCGCGCCCCGGCTCGAAGGAGATCCCAGGCGCGCGGACGGTCACCTGCCGCCCGTCGCCCTTGGCCGTGTACGGGCCGGCCCACACCACAGTGGTGAGTCCGGCGCGTTGCTCCGCGGGGGAAGGCCCTTCGGCGAGCAGCTTGAACACGTCATCGAGCTGCTGCACCCGGACGCCGGGCCGGGCCACCCCGCGCAATCCGTCGTCGCCGACGAAGTAGAGGCGTAGCCCCGTGGTCAGGCCGGAGGCCGCCGGGCCGCCGTCCAGCACTCCGGTGGGCGGGACCCCGGTGGACGGTATGCCGCATCCGGCGAGCAGGAGCAGCGCCCCTGCGGTGAGCGCGGCCCGGATTCGGCATGATCCGCTCATTCGGCGGTTCCCGTACGGGGCAGGCGCAGGATGAAGACCGCGCCGCCGTCCGGGGCGTTGGACACCTCGATCGTGCCGCCGTGCAGCCGCGCGTTCTCCAGTGCGATCGCCATGCCGAGACCGCTTCCCTGTGACCGGGTGCGGGCCGAATCCGCTTTGTAGAAGCGGTCGAAGACGTGCGGGAGAACGTCGGGTGCCAGCCCGGGGCCGTGATCCCGGACCGACAGCGTCACCTCGCCGCCGTCGGAGGTCAGCACCAGCTCGACCGGCGGTGCGCCGTGCCGTAGTGCGTTGCCGACCAGGTTCGCCACCACCAGGTCGATCCGCCGCCGGTCGACCACCGCCCGTGCGTCGGAAGGGAGTTCGGTGTGGACCTCGGGGGTCCAGCCGCGCAGTGCCAGCGAGGCGCGCACGGCGGCGGCCAGGTCGGTCTCCGTCGCGTTCAGTCGGGCCGCTTTGGCGTCGAACCGGGAGATCTCCATCAGATCCTCCACCAGCCGGGCAAGCCGCGCGGTCTCCGCGCTCACTGTCCGGGCCGCCGTCGCGGCGTCCGGCGGCAGGTGTCCCGCGGCCGCTTCCTCGTCCAGTACCGTCGTCACCATCGTCATCGCCGCCAGTGGGGTGCGCAGTTCGTGCGAGACGTCCGCGACGAAGCGCCGGGCTTTGGCCTCCTGTTCGCGCAGCTCCCGGTCCGAGGCCTGGAGCGCGCTCGCGGTGGCGTTGAACGTCCTTGCCAGATCTGCGAGTTCATCCCTGCCCTGGACCACCGCGCGGCTGGTGAGCCGGCCGGTCGCCAGGTCTCGGGTGGCGCGCGAGAGAACGCGCACCGGCCGCAGTACGGTCCGGGCCGCCAGCAGCGCCAGGGCCACCGCTACCAGCAGGGCCGGCCACAGGCCCCGGCTGACGTTCCTCAGGAGTGCGGCCGTGTCGTCCCGTTCGGCCCGCAGCGAGGTGATCGCGAACGCCTCCAGACCGGATGCCCGTCCGTCCTCGGTGAAGGTGACCGGTGTGCCGACCACCAGGTACGGCTCGCCCTGCCGGCTGGTCCGCTGGAGCTTCAGCTTCGCGCCCTCGTGAACCGCGGTCCGCAGTTCCGGGGGGATCCGCGACGGGTCGGTCCGCGTGTCCGAGGTCCCGGTCAGTTCCCCGTACACCGCCACCACCTTCGTCCCGCCTCGCAGTCCCTGCGCCACCCGGTCGGCGAACACGGTGAGTGAGGATTGGTCCGGCGGCACGTCGAACTCCGCTGCGACCTCGCTCACCCGTGAGCGGAAGTCCGCCGTCGTGGTGTCCTGAGCGCGTTGCAGTACGGCGGTACGCGCGTCGCGGTACGCCAGCGCGGTCGCCGTGGCCGCGCTGCCCAGCGCGATGAGCACGAAGGCGGCCAGCAGCCTGGTCCGCAGGCCCGCGAACACCCTCACAGCGGTCCGAAACGGTAGCCGAAGCCCCGGACCGTCTGGATGTAGCGCGGTCTCGCCGGGACGTCCTCGATCTTGACCCGTAGCCGTGCCACGGCCGCGTCCACCAGACGCGAGTCGCCCAGGAAGCCGTGCTCCCACACGGATTCGAGCAACTGCTCCCGGCTGAACACCTGGCCCGCCGACGCCGAGAGCTGCAGCAGCAGCCGCAGTTCGACGGGCGGCAGGGCGATCGGCGCGCCGTACTTGGTGACGGTCAGCGCGGCGCGGTCGAGGCCCAGGCCCGCGTGCTCCTCGACACGGGGCCGCTGCCCGGTCCGGAGCGCGGGATCGGCCCGCCGCAGCGCCGCCCTGATCCGGGCCTCCAGCACCGGGGCCGTTACCGGCTTGACCACGTAGTCGTCGGCGCCCGCCTCCAGGCCGGTCACCACGTCGTGGTCGTCGCCGCGCGCGGTCAGCATGATCAGCGGCATGGTGGATCGCGCCCGGATCCGCCGGCAGACCTCGAAGCCGTCGAATCCGGGGAGCATGAGGTCCACCACTGCCAGCTCTATTCGCCCGCCGTCCGGCCCGTCCAGCAGTGCGAGGGCCTCCTCGCCACTGGCCGCGACATCGACCTCGTACCGGTGGCGGCGCAGGACGAGCTCCATTCCGTCGCGTACGGAGGCGTCGTCCTCGATCAGCAGAACATGCGGCATGGTGACGATTATGGGTGAGATTTGTCCGCTTCAGTGCCGGTCCGGGCAGCCGATCGAAGCTCGTCAGGCATTGTTACCTTCCCATCATGTGCTCATGCATGGCTCACCATGTGCCACGCCGACAGTGGTCGCCATGAACACGAGAAGCATCCGGCCGCGTCTGGCCGTCCTCGCCGTCCTCCCCGTCCTCGCCCTCGTAGCCGCCTGCGGCGAGGGGGGCGGCGGCAAGGCGGACGGCATCGCCGAGGCCCCGGAGACCACCACCGCCTCCGCCGGCAGCCCGGCGCCGACGACCGCCGGGCCCGGCAACGGCGGCAAGAGCGCCTTCTACGACGCCCAGCTGACCTACGTCCGGTGCATGCGCACCAAGGGCGGGGTCAAGGAGTTCCCCGATCCCAAGCTCAGCGGCCACCTGGACTGGAGCAGGATCGCCGAGATCGCCGACCCGAGCGGCCACGGGGAGGAGCAGAAGGGTGGCAGGAACGGCGTCTGCGCGCCCGAGATGATGGCCGCGATGAACCTGGAGCCCAAGCGGGACGCCCAGAAGGACTTCGAGTCGATGCTCGCGCACGCCAAGTGCATGCGCGAGAACGGCGTGTCCCGGTTCACCAACCCGACCATGTCCCACGGCAACGTCCTGCCCGGCGGCGAACCCGATCCGGTCAACCCCTCGCTCGATCGCGGCTCCGCCGCCTACAAGCAAGCCCGCCAGGCCTGCAAGGACAAGCTGCTCGACGGCTTGGACGGCATGCAGTGAAGCGCTCCAGAGGGCTCCTGCTCGCCACGGTCGCGACCACGGCCGCACTGGCCGGTGTGGTGGCGGTGGGCGCCGGAACGACCGGCCACCGAACCACCGGCACGGGTACCGGGAAGGACCGGTTGCCGCCCGCCACCACAGAGATCACCCGTACCGACCTCGTCCGCAGCAAGAACGTCGACGGGCAGCTGGACTTCGCCGGGCGGCGGACGGTGAAGGCGGCCGTCGAGGGCACCGTCACCGTCGCGGCGAAGCCCGGCAGCACGGTCAGCGCGGGCCAGGAGCTGTACCGGCTCGACGACCGGCCGGTCACCCTGCTGTACGGACAGGTGCCGATGTACCGCGATCTGAAGACGGGCGACAGCGGTTCGGATGTGCTCCAGCTGGAACGCAACCTGCGCGACCTGGGCTTCGGGGCCGGCCTCCACATCGACGTCCACTTCGACCAGGCCACCGAGGCGGCCGTCAAACGCTGGCAGAAGTCGCTGAACCGCGAGACGACCGGCACGGTCGGCAGAGGAGACGTGGTCTTCCAGCCCGAACGGCTCAAGGTGGTCACGGCCGACGCGGCGCTCGCCGACCGGGTCGGCCCGGACAAGGCGATCCTCACCGTCGCGTCCGTCCGGCCCGTCGTGCGAGCCCGGCTCGACCAGGGCGACGCCCCGCTGACCGCCCCCGACACCAGGGTCGAGGTCACCCTGGCAGACGGAACCACACTCCCGGGCAAGGTCTCCGGAACGGTCCGCCCCGAGACCGCCGAGCCCTCCGCTCCGGGCAGGAACGGTGACGGGATCACCGTCGAGATCACCCTGGACGGCTCGCCCAGTACGTCCGAGGGCGGGCCGGCGACGGCCACGGCGACGGTGAAGTTCGTCAGCGAGGCGCACCGGGACGTCCTCACCGTTCCCGTCGAAGCGGTCGTCGCCCTGCGCGGGGAGAACGGCGGCTACGGACTCCAGGTGGTCCAGGGCGACACCGTGAGGACCGTACGGGTCACCACCGGGATGACCGCCGACGGCCGGATCGAGGTCCAGGGCGAGGAACTCCGGGCGGGCATGAAGGTCGGGGTGGCGAAGCAGTGACCCCACCCCAGGCCGAAACGGTGACCCTGCCCCCGACCACCCCCGTGGTCGAACTGATGGGCGCGGTCCGGACCTACCCCGGCGAGGTGCACGCCCTGCGCGGTGTCGACCTCAGGATCGACCAGGGCGAACTCGTCGCGATCGTGGGGCCCTCCGGTTCCGGGAAGTCCACCCTCCTCAACCTGATCGGCACCCTCGACCGTCCGACCTCCGGCACCGTACGGGTCGCCGGGCAGGAGGTCGCCGCACTCTCCGACAGCCGGCTCTCGGCGCTGCGTGCCCGCCGGATCGGCTTCGTCTTCCAGCACTTCCACCTGGCGGCCGGGCGAAACGCGGTGGACAACGTCGCCGACGGGCTGCTCTACACGGGAGTTCCGCTACGGGAACGGCGCGCTCGGGCCCGGGCCGCGCTGGAACGAGTACGCCTGGGACACCGGCTGGACCACCGCCCCCACCAGCTCTCCGGCGGAGAGAAGCAGCGGGTGGCCATCGCCCGTGCGGTGGTCGGCGAACCCGCGCTACTGCTCGCCGACGAGCCGACCGGTGCGCTGGACACGGCGTCGGGCGAGCTCGTCATGGAGCTCATCCACGAGCTCAACGCGGCCGGAACGACGATCTGCGTGATCACCCACGACAACGAGATCGCCGCGTCGCTGCCACGGCGGATCCGCTTCCGCGACGGTGAGATCGTCGCCGACGAGCGGGGAGCCACCCGGTGAACGCGCTCGACATCCTCCGGGTCGGGGCCGTCGGTCTGCGCGCCCGGCGTGCCCGGGTCGTGCTCTCCGCGCTCGGTATCGCCATCGGCATCGCGACCATGGTCGCCGTGGTCGGTCTGTCCACCTCCAGCCGCGCCGACCTGATGGAACGGCTCGACCGGCTGGGCACCAACCTGCTCACCGCCGAGGCCGGGAAGGACGCGCTCGGCCAGGAGGTGAAACTCCCGAAGACGGCCACCGCCATGGTCGAGCGGATCGGTGCGGTCCAGCACGCGACCGCGACCGCCGACCTCGACGTCCGTATCCGCCGCAGCGCGGTCGTCCCCGAGGAGCAGACCGCAGGGGTCACCGCCCAGGCCGCCCGTACCGATCTGCTGGAGGCCCTCGGCGCCCGCACAGCCCGGGGCGTCTGGCTCGACGGCGCCGGTGAAGGGCTGCCGGTCACCGTGCTGGGTGCGATCGCCGCCGAACGACTGGGAATCACCGCCCCCGGCGAGACGATCATGATGAACGACCGGCAGTTCGTCATCGTCGGTATCCTCGAACCCGTCGAGCTGGTCCCGACCCTCGACCGGGTCGCGCTCGTCGGATTCCCCACCGCCGAACGGTACTTCGGCTTCGACGGCCACCCCACCACGGTCTTCGAACGCTCCAGCGACGCCTCGGTGGAGGCGGTACGCGCGGTGCTCGCCCGTACCGTCAACCCCGGCAACGAGGGCACGGTCAGGGTCTCCCGCCCCTCTGACGCGCTCGCCGCGAAGGCCGCCGCCGACAAGGGCCTGACCACCCTCATGCTGGGACTGGGCACGGTGGCGCTGCTGGTCGGTGGGGTCGGCATCGCCAACACCATGGTGATCTCGGTACTCGAACGCCGGGCCGAGATCGGCCTGCGTCGCTCACTGGGCGCGACCCGCGGCCACATCCGCCTCCAGTTCCTCACCGAGGCGCTGCTGCTGTCAGCTATGGGCGGGGCAGCGGGCACGGTTCTCGGCGCACTGGCCACGGCCGGCTTCGCGACGGCCCAGGGATGGACCACGGTGATCCCGCTGTGGGCACCCGTCGGAGGGCTCGGCGCGACCCTGCTCATCGGGCTCCTGGCAGGCCTCTACCCGGCCGACCGCGCCGCCCGGCTGCACCCGACCGAAGCCCTGTCGGCGGCGGGCTGACCACCCGTCACCTCAGCCGCGCCGGTCCAGCCGCAACGCCAGAGCGGGGCACTGGCTCACCACCCGGCGCGCAGCGTGCTGCTGCCACGGCGCGACGGGCATCGAGGTCGACGCGGGGTAGCCGTGCGGGCCGAGCCGAACCAGCCCGGGCGCCACGACGGCACACAGGCCGTGCCCTGCGCACCGGGACCAGTCCACCTCCAGTCGCGGCCCGAGGAGACGCCACGGCCGGAGAGCTTGTCCTCGTTCGGCAGGCCGAGCTTGCGGTGCTGGGAGCCGGTGGTGACGATCACGGCACGCGCCTTGTGCACGTTGCCCTCGGAGTCGGTGACGGTCTTGATGTCACCGGTGAGGTCGACCGCGACGATGTCGTCGGGGATCAGCTCGGCGCC
>NZ_JBHVFE010000447.1:0-7330 GCF_042801945.1 Kitasatospora sp. NPDC057542 | reverse complement strand
GGGCCCGGGAACCTCAGGGCCGCTCGCGCACCCTCAGCTCGAACCAGACGCCCTTGCCCCGCGGCAGCAGGTCCGCGCCCCAGCGGTCGGCGAGGTCGTCGACGATCTTCAGCCCCCGCCCGCGCTCGTTCACCGGCCGGGCCTCCGCGAGGATCATGCAGGGCAGCGCCCGGGAGGAGTCGCGGACCTCGATCCGCAGCCAGCCGGGCTTGCGGCTGACGTGCAGGCCGATGGTGCGCCCGGCCGCGTGCCGCACCGCGTTGGCCACCAGCTCGCCGGTGAGCAGCTCGCCGGCCTCCAGGTGCTGGTGGAGATCCCAGGACTCCAGGACGGAGAGCACCAGTCTGCGGGCCACCGGGCCCGACTCCGGCCGGGACGGCAGCCGCACCTCGCTGGGCGCCGACTGGTCGCACAGTCTGCCGGAATACAGCTCCTCCAGCTCCTCGGAGGTGAGCCGCTCCAGTGCCGAGAGCCCGCCGCCCTGGACGTCGATCCAGGACACCTCTGCCACCACGCCGGCCCCGGGAACCGATGACTGATCTGTTTCGCCCCAACCCGCCATGCGGACCATCATTGCGGAACGCAAGCAGCCGCGTACGGACAATGAGCAAACGATCTCTGCGATTCGGCATATGCCGGAAGCAAGACGGGGTCGACCCGGGCCGACTTCCGTCAAGCCCGGGTTGACCCCGTTCCCCCTCAGCAGCCGGTTACCAGTTGCTCCACGGCACGTTCCAGCCGCTCAGCCCGTTCGCCGGGTCGAGCGTCTCCTTCTTGGTCGAGTTCTTCACGATCATCACGTCGCCGATCAGCGAGCCGTCGTAGAACTTGCCCATCGAGGTGCCGGCGCCGCCGCCCTCCACGTCCTTGAGGCCCACGCAGCCGTGGCTGACGTTGTCCTCGCCGAAGGTGCTGCTCTTGCTCCAGTAGTTGCCGTGCACGTACGTGCCGGAGTCGGTGAGCCGCATCGAGTGCGGGACCTGGAGGTCGTACGGCGCGCCGGTCATGCCGGGCATGGTGCTGGACTGCATCCGCACCACGCCCTCCTTGGACATGACCACCATCGTCCCGTTCCAGGTGGGGTGTTCGGGCGAGCCGGCGCTGATGTCGATCTCGCTGGGCGTCCCGTCCTGTACGACCGTCATCTTGTGTGCGGCGACGTCAACCGTCGAAATCTGGGACCGCCCGATCGTGAAGGGCTCGTCCCGGTCCCCGCCGTACACCCCGGGGGCGATCTCGACGCTCTTGAGCCGGTAGTGCACGACCACCTTGGTGCCGGGCTTCCAGTAATCTTCCGGACGGAAGTCGAGCCGACGGCTGTCGAACCAGTGGCCCTTGACCACGGTGCCGTTGTCGGTCTCGAAGCTGATGCCCTGGGCGACCTCGTCCTTGTTCTTGACGTCCTTGCTGAAGTTCACCGAGACGATCATGCCGACGCCGTACGTGGCGTTGTTGTCCACGTTGTCGGCGGCCTTGGCGAGCGCCGTCGGGGTCAGCGTGCTGAAGTTGCTGTCTGCCGTGGCGACCGCGCCGTCGGCGTCCGCGGCCATCGCGCTGACCTGGTAGGCGGTGCCCACCTCCAGGCCGGTCGTGGGCGTCCAGGAGGAGCCGTCGGCGGAGATCGTGCCGGGGACCTCCTTGCCGGTCTTGTCGTTCACCTTGACGGTGGTGAGCTTGCCCCCGGTCGCGCCGATCTTGAGCGCGTTCGGCGCCACGTCCACCGAGCCGGCCTTGGGCTCGATGCTGACGGCGGCCTTGGAGACCTTCGGCACCGTGCTGGTGGGCGCCGCCGCCGTGGGCTTGGCGCCGGCGGCACCGGCCCCCAGGTCGGCCTTGGCGGCACTGCCGCCGCCCCCACCGCCCCCGCCGCAGGCGGCCGTCAGCGTCATCGCCCCGCCGACCAGGCCGGCGGCCACCACCCTGCGTATCGACCTCAACGTCGATTCCCTCCCTCAGAAAATCCGAGAAACTCCCCGTGGACCCGACGGACCCGACCGGTATACGCATCCGGCCACCGGAAAGGTTGCGCCATTCGTGGGGCCCGTTGCCCCGGAAACCGCGGCGGCCCGCCCCCAACGGGTGAGGATCGGGCCGCACGACGGAGGACTCACCGCAGGGCCCGGAGTACCCGGGCCGACCGCGGGGTAGGGCCTACCAGTTGGCCCAGTCCACGTTCCAGCCGCCCAGCCCGTTGGAGGGCGCGACGGTCTTCTCCTTGGTGTTCACGATCTTGATCGGGTCACCGATCATCGAGTCGTTGAAGAACTTGCCGGCCACCGAGGAGTCGCTGCCGCCCTTCGCGTCCTGCATCGACACGCAGCCGTGGCTGGCGTTGGTCTTGCCGAACGGGCTGGCCCAGTAGTTGCCGTGCACGAAGGTGCCGGAGGTGGTCAGCCGCATCGCGTGCGGGACGTCCTGGATGTCGTACTCGCCGCCGAGACCGACGGTCTGCGAGTTCATCCGGGTGACCTTCTCCTTGGACATGACCACCATCGTCCCGCCCCAGGACGGCGTGGCGTCCGCACCGAGGGTGACCGGCAGCGTGGTGCTCTTGCCGTCCCGCTCGACGGTCATCTGGTGCGACTTGGCGTCCGCGGTGGAGACCATCGACCGGCCGATGGTGAACGGCTCGTCCTTGTCCACGTCGCCGTAGATGCCCGGGGCGACCTCGACGTTCTTCAGCCGGTACTTGACGGTCACCTTGGTGCCCGGTGCCCAGTACTGCTCCGGGCGGAAGTCCACCCGGCGGTCGCCGAACCAGTGGCCCTTGACCACGGTGCCGTTGCTGGACTCGATGGTGATGCCCTTGACGACGGCTTCCTTGTTCTTGACGTCCTTGTTGAAGTTCACCGAGACGATCATGCCGACGCCGTAGGTGGCGCCGTCGCTGATGTTGTCGTTGGTGGAGATCTTCTTCTCCGGCGTCAGCGTGGTGAACGAGGTGGTGGACGCGGCCACCAGGCCCTCGCCGTCCTTGGCCTGCGCGTTCACCTTGTACGCCATGCCGACCGCGAGCGCCCCGGCGGGCTTCCAGCCGGTGCCGTCCGGGGTGATCGCACCCTCGACCGGCTTGCCGTCCTTGTCGGTCACCTCGACCGTGCTCAGCTTGCCGTTGGAGACGGACACCTGGAGCCCGTTCGGCGCGACGTCCTGGGCGCCGTCCTTCGGCTCGACGGCGAGCACCGCGGCCGAGGTCTTCGGTGTCGCCGAGCCGCCCCCGTCCGCCGCCGGCGCGGAAGCCGCACTGCCACCCGCCGAACCGCCGGAACCGCTGCCCTTGTCGTCGTTGCAGGCGGCGGTGAGCAACAGCACCCCGCCCATGACCAGCGCCATCGCACTCCGGCGCCCGTAGCGGTTGGTGGTGCGTATCGCCGCAGCGGCCGTCTTACCCGTCTTCACGGTTTCTCCCCTCCCGGTATCCACTCACTTGACGCGTTGAGTGCCCCCATGAGTTGCACCGTCCGGCCGATCTTTCCGGCCGGACCCCGGACGCGCCGGAGCAGGATAACTAAGCCTTCCGAGTGAAACCTGAGAGGAGTCAGGTTGACGACAGGTGAAGCAGTCGTAAAGCCGGACGGAACGGGCGGAAGCGCCCTTACGGCACGGAAGAGCCCTTACCGCGCGGCCGACCCGGCCGCCCCGGCGGACGGCACCCGGCGCAGCGCGCTCCCGGCCACCCACTGCTCCCACGGCACGTTCCAGCCGTTGAGCCCGTTCTGCGGCGGCACGACCTCCCCGGACGCGGCCTTCACCTCCAGCACGTCCCCCGGGATGGTGTGCTCGAACAGCCAGCCCGCCGGGGAGTCCTTGCTCGCCCCGCCCTTGGCGTCGGCCAGCCCGATGCAGCCGTGACTGGTGTTGGCGGTGCCGAACACCCTCGGGTCCGCCCAGTAGTTGCCGTGCAGGAAGGTGCCGGAGGTGGTGAGCCGCATCGCGTGCGGGACGTCCTGGATGTCGTACTCGTCGCCCATGCCGACGGTCTGCGAGTTCATCCGGGTCACCTTGTACTTCTCCGACACCACCATCACCCCCCGGTAGGTGGAGTGCTCGGGGCTGCCGCCGGAGACCTTGAGCACCCGGACCACCTTGCCGCCCTGGCCGGCCCGGACGGTCAGGGTGTGGGCGTCCAGGTCGACGGTGGAGACCTGCGCCCGGCCGACGGTGAAGTGCACGTCCCGGCTCTGGCTGCCGAACTCCCCGGGCGCGCCCTGCACGTCCTTGAGCCGCAGCGCCACCGTGACCCTGGTGCCGGCCGCCCAGTACCGCTGCGGGCGGAAGTCCAGCCGCTGGCCACCGAACCAGTGCGCGGCCACCGGCACCGGCGGGTCGGCGGAGACCTGGACGGCCTTCTCCACCGCCGCCCGGTCGGTGATCGCACGGCTGAAGCGCAGCGAGACCGGCATGCCGACACCGACCGTGGAGCCGTCCTCCGGGGTGAAGAAGGCCACGAAGGTGTGCGCCCGGGCGACGGTCGTGAACGCCGTGTGCTGGGCCGCCTTCTGGCCCTGGTCGTCCTCGGCGACGGAGTCCAGGGTGAACGCGGTGCCGAGCGGCAACGGGCCGTCCGGCGCCCAGCCGCTGCCGTCCGGGCCGATCGTGCCGGGCACCTCGGTGCCCCTGGTGTCGGCCAGCCGGACGGAAACCAGCCGCCCCTGCGCGACGCGCACCCGGACCGCACCCTCCGACGGCACGTCCTGCGCACCGTCGGCCGGCTGCACGGTGAGCACCGCCCGGGACGACGACGGCGCGGCGTGCGCACCACCCGTGGCCGCGTCCCCGTCCGGCACGACCGCGGGCCCACCGCTGCCACAGCCCGTCAGGACGGCCAGGCAGCAGGCCACCGCCGCCACGCCCCGCGCCCACAGCCGTCCTCGGCGCCGCATCCCGGGGCCCTCCCTGTTCACGTCCGACGCCCGGAACAACGAGAAGCCTCCCGGCGAAGACACGCCGCCCCCGGAGCGGCCACCGCCGGAGCCGCCCCGCCCCCACCCTCCCGGGAGCCCGAACCCCCGAACCCCCAACCCCCTGGCCGCCATCCGCCGGTAAGCCCTCGTTCAACGGCTTCCGATCTGCACAATCCGGGAAAGAGAAGGTGAACTGAGTCCGGAACACCCCGCCCAGGGAGGGTACGGCCATGGCGTCAGGGCAGGAGCTGGAAGCCGGGGCACGGCCGCACGGCCACCCGTACCCCGCCGAGCCACCGTGGCCCGGCAGCTGGCAGCCGCTCGGCGCCCGCTACCGCACCGACCGGCTCGGCCACCGGGGCACCAACTTCGCGCTCTGGGCGGCCGGCGCCGAGGCCGTCGAGCTGTGCCTGTTCGACGAGAACGGCCGGGAGAGCCGGCACCGCCTCACCGAACAGGACTTCCAGGTCTGGCACGGCTTCCTCCCCGGCGTGCGCCCCGGCACCCGCTACGGCTTCCGCGTGCACGGCCGATGGGACCCGTGGACCGGCGCCCGCTGGAACCCGGCCAAGCTGCTGCTCGACCCGTACGCCCGCGCCGTCGACGGCTGTTACACCTCGCACGACGCCGCCTGCTCCGCCGTCCGCAACTGGCCCGAGGCGGACGTCGCCGACACCGTCCGGGACAACCGCGACTCCGCGCCGTACGTGCCCAGATCCGTGGTCGTCCACGATGACGACGACTGGTACGACGACCACCGCCCGAAGACCCCGTGGGCCGAGACGGTGCTCTACGAGCTGCACGTGCGCGGATTCACCATGCGCCACCCCGACGTCCCGCCGGAGCTGCGCGGCACCTACGCCGGTCTGGCCCACCCGGCCGCCGTCGCCCACCTCACCCGGCTCGGGGTGACCGCCGTCGAGCTGCTGCCGGTGCACCAGCACGCCAGCGAGGACCACCTGCAGGCCCGCGGGCTGGTCAACTACTGGGGCTACAACACGATCGGCTACTTCGCCCCGCACGCCGGCTACTCCGCCTCCGGCTCCCGCGGCGGCCAGGTCGGCGAGTTCAAGCGGATGGTCCGGGCCCTGCACGCCGCCGGGATCGAGGTGATCCTGGACGTGGTGTTCAACCACACCGCCGAGGGCGGCGCACTCGGCCCGGCGCTCTCGTTGCGCGGCATCGACAACGCCACCTACTACCGCCTCCCGCCGAACCATCCGCGCGGCTACGCCGACTACACCGGCTGCGGCAACACCCTGGACACCCGCCGCCCGCAGGTGATCCGGCTGATCACCGACTCGCTGCGCTACTGGGTCGCCGAGATGGGCGTGGACGGCTTCCGCTTCGACCTGGCGGCCGCCCTCGCCCGCGGCGGCCCGAACGGAGGCGACGCCGTCGACATGGACCACCCCTTCCTCGCCGCCGTCGCCCAGGACCCCCTGCTCAGCCGGGTGAAGCTGATCGCCGAGCCCTGGGACGCCGGCCAGGGTGGCTACCAGGTCGGCGGCTTCCCCCCGCTGTGGGCCGAGTGGAACGACAAGTACCGCGACACCGTACGGGACTTCTGGCGCGGCGCCCTCCCGGACGTGCGCGATCTCGGCTACCGCCTCTCCGGCTCCTCCGACCTCTACCAGCGGGCCGGCCGCCGCCCGTACGCCTCGGTCAACTACGTGACGGCGCACGACGGTTTCACCCTTCGCGACCTGGTCTCCTACGACCGCAAGCACAACGAGGCCAACGGCGAGGACAACCGGGACGGCAGCGACGACAACCGCTCCTGGAACCACGGCACCGAGGGCGAGACCACCGACCCGGCGGTCAACTCGCTGCGGCTGCGCCAGCTGCGCAACCTGACGGCCACCCTGCTGCTCTCCGCCGGCGTCCCGATGCTCACCGCCGGGGACGAACTGGGCCGCACCCAGGGCGGCAACAACAACGCCTACTGCCAGGACAACGAGGTCGGCTGGCTGGACTGGTCGCTGCTGGAGAAGCCCGCCTGGCAGGAACTGTGCGAGCTCACCGCCCGGCTGGTCCGGCTGCGCCGGGCCCACCCGGTGCTGCGCCGGCGGGCGTTCTTCTCCGGCCGGGCCGTCACCCCCGGCGGCCGGCCGGACCTCGCCTGGTTCACCCCGCGGGGCGGGGAGATGACCGAGGCCGACTGGTTCACGCCGACCGCCTGTCTCGGCATGCTGCTCTCCGGCACCGCGATGTCCGAACGGGACGAGTCCGGGCTGCCGCTCAGCGACGACAGCTTCCTGCTGCTGCTCAACGCGGGCCACGAACCGGTGGTGTTCACCCTGCCCGGCGAGCCCTGGGCGGCGCCGGCGGCCGGGTGGGAGACGGTGGTCGACACCGCCGCGGACCCGGACGAACCGTGTCCGCGGGGCGCCGTCGTCCTGGGCGGGCGCGCGCTGCAGCTGCTG
>NZ_JBHVFE010000446.1:0-7343 GCF_042801945.1 Kitasatospora sp. NPDC057542 | reverse complement strand
GCTCCCGGCCCGTGTGCGTCCGGACCACAATCGCCGGTACGGAACCGGCCGAGGGGGCGCGATGGAAGAACTGGGCGAGCTGATGGCACTCGTCACGGACGGTGTGCTGCGCCGGTGGCAGGTGGCCCGGGCCCGCCGCCGGCTGACCGCCGGGAAGGCGGTGCGGCTGCCCTGCTCGGCGAGGTCCGACCGATCGGGCCGACGGCCCGGCTACGTCAACGGGAAGCTGGGGATCACCCCCGGAGCCGCCACCGCGTGCTTCCGCGCGCGCGGCGCCGAGCCGCTCGAACTGCCCGTCGGGGGCACCTTCCACGAGCCCGAGCCCGAGACCTGGCACGACCAGGACTGGGCCGCCACCGCGTACCGGCCGCCCGGCGCCGGGGAGCCGGTGTACCTCCAGGTGGACAGCCGCTGCCTGCCGATGGTCCGGGCCGCCCTCGCCGGCCCGCCGCCGCAGAAGGTCTGAACCGACCGGTTTCGGCAACCGGCCGGGATGCGTCAGACTGGTGTCCCGTGAGTGACTCCCCCATGAACCCCGCACCGACCGGGCATGCCCGGGTGATCCTGCTCTCCGGGCCCTCCGGGTCGGGGAAGTCCTCGCTGGCCGAGCGCAGCGGCCTGCCGGTGCTCCAGCTCGACGACTTCTACAAGGACGGGGACGACCCGACCCTGCCGCGGCTGCCGGACGGCGCCGTCGACTGGGACTCCCCGCTGGCCTGGCACCGCGACCAGGCCGTCGCCGCGATCCGCGCCCTGCACGAGCACGGCCGCGCGGACGTGCCGGTGTACTCGATCCCGGACAACGGCCGGGTCGGCACCCGCGGCCTGGAGCTGGGCGGGGCGGGCGCGTTCATAGCGGAGGGCATCTTCGCCGCCGAGATCACCACCGAGTGCGCCGACCAGGGTCTGCTCGGCGATGCCCTGTGCCTGCGCAACGGCGCACTCACCACGGCCTGGCGCCGACTGCGCCGGGACGTCCGGGAGGGCCGCAAGTCGCTGCCGGTGCTGCTGCGCCGGGGTCTGCGGCTGATGCGGGCCGAACGGTCCATCGTCGGACGGCAGGTCGCGCTCGGCTCGTACGCGTGCGCCGGCCCGGAGGCCGAGCAGCGGATCCGCGCCGCGGCCCGGACCACCGAGCTCTCCGCCGCCTGAGACCGCCGCCCGCAACCACCGCTGGACACCGCGGTCCGGACCGGTCGTCCGGCCCCCAGGACACGACGAAGGCCCGGTGCGTCTCCCCCGCACCGGGCCCTTCGCCTTCCCCGAACGGTCCTCGGCTCCCCCACGGGCATGCTCCCCCGAGCCGCTGCCCCCGGACCGTGACCGTCCGCTTCCCGTCCCCCGACGGGAGTCCTCGTCAGGCGACCAGCTCGCCGAACGCCCGGACGGTGTCACCCGACTTGTTCAGGTGCTCGTCCTCCCGCAGCCGGCGCAGGGCGCGCCAGATGCTGCTCTTGACCGTACCGACGCTGATCCCCAGCACGTCGGCGATCTCCGGGTCGGTCTTGCCCTCGTAGTACCGCAGCACCAGCATGGTGCGCTGGTTCTCCGGCAGCTTCGCCAGCGCCTGCCAGAGCACGGTGCGCAGCTCGGTGCCGCCCATCGCGTCGGTGTCGCCGGCCGTCTCCGGCAGCTCCTCGGTCGGGTACTCGTTGACCTTGCGGCGCCGCCAGGCGGAGATGTGCAGGTTGGTCATGGTGCGGCGGAGGTACCCGCCGACCGCAGCCTTGTCGGTGATCCGGCCCCAGGCCCGGTAGGTGCTGAAGAGCGCGCTCTGCAGCAGGTCCTCGGCCTCGTAGCGGTCACCAGTCAGGTGGTAGGCCGTGGCGTACAGGGAGGCGCGGCGCTCGCGCACGTACGCGGTGAACTCCGTGATGTGGTCCTCCGCGACGGCCGGGTGCTCCCCCTGCGCGCCTCCCTGCCCGGCCTCGGTGGTGCGGGCCGCGGCGGGGTTCAGCCGCAGCAGCGTCGCACCGGCGGCCTCGCGACCGGCCGGTTCCCCCGAACCGACCGTCCGCAGACCGTTCCCCCCGGTCCCCCGGTTGCCCTCCGGGGCGTCTTTGCCCTCGACGCGGACGGGGAGGATCCCCCGCAGCGTGAGGGTGTTGGCGGAGTCGGTCGAACTCCCCAGCCGACCGATCCCGTACAGCTCCCCCGTCCTGCCGCCGCCGCTCACCCGACGGGCGCCAGGGTTTCCACCGGTGCTGTGCGCGCACCCCCGCACGGTCACGGCACCGGAGTTCTCGTCGGTCCTGACCTCGTACCGGGTCCGGTGGGACGTGGCTGACGAACGCGCGGTGCGGACAGCCGGGTTGGTCCGGGTCTGAAGCATGGCGTTCATCGTGCGCCCCCTGGGTCGGTACGAGCGGTTCCGGTAGCCGCCCTTCAGCCGGCCTTGCGGCCCGCTGTCCTGCGGCGACATGGAAAATCCTGCCCGCCGGTTGTGATGGCGCTGTCCGCCGACTGTCACAGGGGTGTCACAGGAGCGGGCCGAATGTCCCGGTCCGCCTCCCTCCGTACCGGACGCCGGTGGCACCCGTTCCGGTTCCCGGGGGGACGGTGAGCGGTCCGGGGGGTGATTCGGCGCTGCGGGTGGGCCAAAATGGGGCCGTGCCTTTCCTCCTACTGATCGAGGACGACGACGCCATCCGGACCGGCCTCGAACTCGCCCTCACCCGCCAGGGCCACCGTGTGGCCACCGCCGCCTCCGGCGAGGACGGTCTGAGGCTCTTCAAGGAGCAGCGGCCCGACCTGATCGTGCTGGACGTGATGCTGCCCGGGATCGACGGCTTCGAGGTGTGCCGCCGGATCCGCCGCACCGACCAACTGCCGATCATCCTGCTGACCGCGCGCTCGGACGACATCGACGTGGTGGTGGGCCTGGAGTCCGGCGCTGACGACTACGTGGTGAAGCCGGTGCAGCCACGCGTGCTGGACGCCAGGATCCGGGCGGTGCTGCGGCGCGGAGAGCGGGAGAGCTCGGACTCCTCGGCCTACGGCAGCGTGGTGATCGACCGCGCGGCGATGACCGTCACCAAGGACGGACAGGACCTCCAGCTGACCCCCACCGAGCTGCGGCTGCTGCTGGAACTCAGCCGGCGCCCCGGCCAGGCGCTCTCCCGCCAGCAACTGCTGCGGCTGGTCTGGGAGCACGACTACCTCGGTGACTCCCGTCTGGTGGACGCGTGCGTGCAGCGGCTGCGGGCCAAGGTCGAGGACGTGCCGTCCGCGCCGACGCTGATCCGCACCGTCCGCGGGGTGGGCTACCGGCTGGACCCACCGGCCTGAATCCACACCCCTCGGCCGCCGGCCCCTCCCCCGACCTCTGAACTCCCGTACCACGACAGGCTCTTGTGACTGACCATCAGACGACTGCCCGGCGGTTCTCGACGGGCCGGTGGCGTCGGCTGCGCTCCCTGCGGGTGCGGCTGATCGCGGTGTTCGCGGCCGTCGCGCTGCTCGCCGCCGTCTCGGCCTCCGGCATCGCGTACTGGCTGAACCGCGACGCGGTGCTCAAGCGCGCCCAGGACACCGCGCTGAACGACTTCCGGGTCTCGCTCACCCGCAACGTCTCCGAGCTGCCGCTGAACGCGAGTTGCCCGGAACTGGCCACGCTGGCGTCCACCGTGGCCAGCTCCGGTCTGACGTACGACGTGGTGGTGGTCGACCCGGCGCACCCGGAGTGCGCGGCCTCCTCCGACCCGGCGCACTTCACGCTGGCCGACGTCCCCACCGCGCTGCAGTCCACCGTCGCCAAGCCGCGCGAGGTCAGCGAGAGCAACCCGTACCCGTACCACCTGTACTGGCAGCGGCAGAACCTGGAGGGGCGGCCGTTCGTGATCGGCGGCACCAAGGTGGTGCCGAACGGCCCGACGGCGTACATGTTCAAGTCGCTGGAGAACGAGCGGGCCGACCTCAACACGCTGGGCTGGTCGCTGGCCATCGCCACGCTGCTCGCGCTGATCGGCTCGGCGCTGCTCGCCCAGGCCGCCTCGGCGACCGTGCTGCGGCCGGTCAAGCGGCTCGGGGACGCCGCCCGGCGGCTCGGCGAGGGACGCCTGGACACCCGGCTGGAGGTCGAGGGCTCGGACGAACTCGCCGACCTGGCACGGACCTTCAACCGGGCCGCGGAGTCGCTGCACGAGCAGGTCGAGGAGCTGAGTGCGCGCGAGGCGCAGAGCCGGCGGTTCGTCGCCGACATGTCGCACGAGCTGCGCACCCCGCTGACCGCGATGACCGCCGTGACCGACATCCTGGAGGACGAGGCCGAATCGCTGGACCCGATGATCGAGCCGGCCGTCCGGCTCGTGGTCAGCGAGACCCGGCGGCTGTCCGACCTGGTGGAGAACCTGATGGAGGTGACCCGCTTCGACGCCGGCACCGCCAAGCTGGTCGCCGACGAGGTGGACGTCGCCGACCTGATCATGTCCTGCATCGACGGGCGGGCCTGGTACGACGCGGTCGAGGTGGACGCCCCGCGCGGCATCCTGGCCGTGGTCGACCCGCGCCGGCTGGACGTGGTCTTCGCCAACCTGATCGGCAACGCGCTGAAGCACGGCGGCTCACCGGTGCGGGTGAAGGTCCGGCAGGACGGGGAGTCGGTCGTGGTCGAGGTCTCCGACAGCGGCCCGGGCATCCCGGAGGACGTGCTGCCGCACGTCTTCGACCGCTTCTACAAGGCGGACCGGGGGCGTGCGCGCTCGGAGGGCAGCGGCCTCGGCCTGTCGATCGCCATGGCCAACGCACAGATACACGGGGGGACGATCACGGCGGCGAACGGGGAGGTCGGCGCGGTGTTCACCCTGACCCTGCCGCTGGCCCCGCCGCCTCCGCCGTCCGCGGGCGAGGCCGAGGGCGGCCCCGTCGGCGACGCCGAGGACAAGGACGCCACGTGACCGCCCGCACCAACACCACTGCCACCCGCACTGCCCTGCGCCGAGGCGCCGGCATGCTGCTGCTGCTCGCACTGGCCTCCGGCTGCGGCATCCGGCCGACCGCCGTACCGGTCGACGCCGGCGCGCCCGCCAGCCGGACGGCCTGCCCGACCACCCCGCACATACCGGCGGCCCTGGTCACCCCTCCGGGCCCGACCGCGACCCCGGCCCGCGGCGCCAAGGCGGCCGCGAGCCCGAGCCCCTCGCCCACCCCGGTGGCGCCGGGCAGCCCGCCGCCGGACAACGTGTTCGGTGCGGTACCGACGGCCTCGCCCTGCAAGTAGCCGCCGGGGAGGGGATCAGGGGGCGCGTTCTGGAATGTTCACGCCCGGTGTGGAACCGACGTGCCGTCGACTCACGTCCTTCCCCCCGTGCAGCGAGATGGCACCAGGACACGCCACGAGCGTTCCGGCGCGGGGACCGAGAGCAGCCCGGCGGCGGCCGTCCACCGTCCCCTCCGGTTGGCCGGGCTGGCGGGTCTCACCGGCCACCTGGCACTGGTGCTCTGGCTGGTGCTGAGACCACTGCCGGTGGCCTGGGTGTACGACGCCAACCTGACGCCGTTCGCCTCGCTCCGCTCCTCCACCGGCTGGCAGGTGCTCGGCGAGCTCCTGCTGCTGGCCCCGCTCGGAGTCCTGCTGCCGCTGGCCGGCGGTCGGCTCCGGGCCCCGTGGCTGCCGTCCTTCCTGCGCACCACCGGCGTCTCCGCGCTGCTGGCAACCGCGCTGGAGTTCCTCTCCTCCTGGGCGCCCGGGCACATCCTCAACGTGGACCACATCCTGCTCGCCGTGGTCGGCGTGGCCGTCGCCCACCTCGCGCTCGTCCCCGGTCTGCGGCACCTGCTGCGGGACCGGCGGCCGCGGCGGCCCCGGATGGCGGTGCTCTCCGTGCCGCCGGTGGCCGCCGTCACCTCGGTCGCGGCCGTGGCCCCGGTCGCGGCCGTCGCGCCCGCCGCCCGCCGGCGCGCCTACGCCGAGCCGACGCCGCCGGCCGGCTGAGCCGGTCCCGGGGCCCGGACCACCCGGCCGCCGACCTCGACCAGTCCGCCCGGGCGCGGCCCGGCCAGCAGCTGCGAGCCCAGGCCCTGGGTGACGGTCAGCGCCCGGCCGAGGCGCGCGGCCAGCAGCAGGGCGGCCGCACCGGTCGCCTCGTCCTCGTCGATCCCGTCGCCCCGCCCGGGGAACGCCCTGGCCCGTACGGTGCCGGCCGCCTCGTCCTGCCAGGCCCAGGCGTAGACCCACTCCCCCGGCGGCGGCACCTCCAGCGCCTCCACCTCGGCCGCCGAACCGTACTGCCGCAGCGTGCGCCCCGGGGCCCACTCGGGCCGGGCCTCGATCCGGGTCAGCCCGTCCTCGTGCCGCACGGCCACCTCGCCGGCGGCCGTGACCAGCCGGTCCACCCCGAGCAGCCAGGCGGCACCGACGCACGGGTGGCCGGCGAACGGCAGGCGCACCGACGGGGTGTAGATGTCGATCTCCCCGCGCTCCGGGTCGTCGACGAACACCGTCTCACTGAAGCCGAGTTCGCGCGCGATCCGCTGCCGGTCCGCGCGCTGCGGCACGGCGGCGCCGTCGCGCACCACGCCGAGTGCGTTCCCGTGGCTCCCGTCGGGCCCGCAGAAGACCCGCAACACCTCGAATCCCGTCATTTCCCACCTCGTCGACTGCCGCTCCGGCACAGCGCAATGACACCGTGACACAAAGGCGGCGACGGATGTCCGCCGCCTCCAGTACTGTGCGCTGTCGTCCCCGAACGGCGTCTGCCGTTTTCTTCTTCCCCTTCCCAGGAATCCGCTTTGAACAATCTCGACTTCAGCGCCGATCCGCTCTTCTCCTGGTACGTCGTGGCGCTGGCGCTCAGCGGCGTCATCATGGCGGCCATCGGGGCCGTCGCCGGCCGGATCAAGGCCGGTCTGCGCGTCCTCAACATCGTCATCGGCCTCGGGTTCCTGGGGTACGCCTACTACCTGGCGTTCGTCTTCGAGGGCGGCACGTACACCGTCTTCTACAAGGTGTTCATCCTGCCGGTCCTGCTGATCGTCGCCTCGGTGAAGGGGCTCGTCGAGCGCAACAAGGAGAAGCAGCAGCAGGCCGCCCAGGCGGCCGCCGCGTTCAACCCGAACGCGCCGCAGGCCCCGTTCAACCCCAACGCCCCGCAGGCCCCGTTCAACCCGAACGCCCCGCAGGCCCCGTACGCCCAGCAGCCGGGCGCGCCCGTCCCGCCGCCGGCCGGTGCTCCTGTCCCGCCGGCCGCGCCGCAGGGCGCCGCGCCGTACCAGCCTGGCGTCCCGCCGCAGCCGGTGGCGGACAACCCGTACGCGCAGCCGCAGCAGCCGGCGAGCTGACCGGGCGGCACCTCCGTACGAACGCCGGAAGGCCCGGCCGTCACCCGCTCCCGAGCGGTGACGGC
>NZ_JBHVFE010000445.1:0-7360 GCF_042801945.1 Kitasatospora sp. NPDC057542 | reverse complement strand
GCGTACCACTGTTCCTACTCCTGCTTCTTGCGCCGGCTGCCGAAGACGATCTCGTCCCAGCTGGGCACGGTGGCCCGGCGGCCGGGCCGGACGCCGTCCGCCTCGGCCTGCCGGTCGGTGGTGCCGACCAGGCGCTCGCGGTGCGGGGCGACGGCGCGCGGCATCAGGATGTCGGCGTAGGCCGAGCCCGCGCCGAGTGCCGGGGCGGCTGCCGCGGCCGCCTCCTCGCTCTCCTCGGCGACCTCGGCGGGCACCGGCTCGATCGCGGTGGGGGCGCCGACGGCGAGGTCGCCGCGGAAGGCGGGGACCACGTCGAGCAGGCTGGTCAGCGAGTCCCGGGACTCGGCGGTGGCCTCCCGCGACTCGCGCACCTCACGGGCCGACATGATGCGGTCGGCCGAGGGCCGGTCGATCATCGGGCGGGGCGGCCGGTCCTGGGGGAGCCGGGCGATCCGCGGGATGAACGGGAAGACCGACTCCTCCTCGCGCTCGACGTTCTCGCCGATCAGCGCGCGGGCCTCGTCGTCGTTGGGCTGGACCAGGCGCCGCGGCGGGTCGTACGTCCAGGAGGCGCTACGGCCCTCGCCGTCGGCCCGGTAGGAGAGGATGACCTCCCAGGTGCCGTCGTCGCGCCGCCAGGAGTCCCAGCGCTCGGTGTCCTTCTCGGCGCCGCGCAGCGCGAGCCGCTCGGCCACGGCCTCGCCGAGCTGCGGGCCGGGGGACTCGCCGTTGCGGCGGATGGCGGTCTTGCGGGCGCGTTCGGCCATGAAGGCGCGCTCGGCGAGCACCGGGCCCTCGAAGCGGCGGACGCGGTCGACGGAGATCCCGGCGGCCTGGGCCACCTCCTCGGCGGAGGCACCGGCTCGTATCCGCGCCTGGATGTCCCGGGGGCGCAGATGGCTCTCGACCTCGATCTCGATCTGGCCGAGGCGCGGCCGGTCGCCGCGGATGGCGGCACGCAGCCGCTCGTCGATGGGAAGGGTGTACTCCGTGCTGTCGGCAGCCTTGAGCACCAGCCGTGTGCCGTCGTTGCTGACGGCCACAACCCGCAGTTCGGGCACGGTTACCTCCCGGGTGGTGCCTGCCGACGTCACCTGCGTCGCTGCTCCCGTACTGAGTGTGGCCTGCCCACTCGCGACTGGCCACAACCTTGCTGAGTTCCCCGGCGTGTCGGGCTTACGCCCGCGCACGCCGCTGTGGCACGGTTGCCTTTTTGCCACGCCATCCGTCGACGTCGCGCCTGGGTGTCCCGGCCGTCCTCGCACGCGGAGTGTTCGCGACGATCCGGGACGGGCGTCGCCGTGCGTGCCCGCTCCGTGGCTCCTCGTCAAGCTGCTGGTTCAGGGCAGTCGACAAGTCGACCCAAGGCTCGGGCTTTACGAACAGTACTCCATTCGTGGCATCCAAAGGGGCGGCTCGCCGCTCAAGTCTCCCGCGATTCACGGGAATCTCAAGAGCGTGCTTCCCCAATGGCGGACCACCGCCGGATGAACGGTGATCATCTTCACACAATCCGGGCGCGAAGAACCGCATTTTCGTCCCTTGTGTCCTTCTTTGGGCAAGATGGACAGTCTTGTTCGAAGGACAGTCGTACGGACCGAGGGATGTTGATGCCGGAGCGGAGCCCCGCCGAGGAGGGCGGCAAGGCCAAGGAGGAGCGCAGGCGCATCGATCTGAGTGTGGCTCAGGTCGCGGCGAGTGCGCTGGCAACGGTGGTGGGCGCGCTGCTGGCCTCCGAACTGGGGGTGTACGGCACGATCCTGGGTGCCGCCGTGGTGAGCATCGGGGCCACCACCGGCAGCGCGGTGTTCCAGCACATCTTCAAGCGGACCGGGGAGCAGTTGCGCGAGGCGGTGGACCGGGGGCCGAACCAGGCCGCCAACACCCTGCGCCAGGTGCCGGTCGAGTCCGGGGAGCCGGCGCGGCCGCGGGTGATCACCTCGGAGTGGAACGAGCCACAGGTGGTACGGGCGCGTCGGCGGTGGGGCTGGAAGACGTACGCGGCGGTGTCGGGGCTGGTCTTCCTGCTGGCGATGGCGCCGATCGTGGCGTTCGAACTGGCCACCGGGCAGCCGGTGTCGGCGACGGTCAAGGGCGAGTCCGGCAACGGCACGTCCTTCGGCGGCTCGGTGGCGCCCAAGTCCTCCCGGCCGCAGGACGCCCCGGTGGACCGACCGTCCCCGGGTGGGGGCCATGAGGCCACGCCGTCCGGCGGCGCCCCGGCCCCGGCGACCACCCGGCCGGGCCGCGAGCCGGGCTACACGCCGAGCACCGGCGCGGGGACGGCCTCGCCCTCGGCTGGCCCGAGCGCGACCCCGTCGGCCGGCGCCTCCCCGTCGGCGGGCGGCGGGAAGCCCACCGGCGGGGCGACCCCGCAGCCGCCGGCACCGAGCAGCGCCCCGGCGAACGAGCCGGCGAAGGCGCCGGTGGCCCCGCCGCCGGCCGACGGGGCCGCCGGGACGTCCTAGGGGCGCGTCAGGCGCCCAGCACCCGGCGCAGGTAGTCGTTGCCGAACACCCGTTGCGGGTCGACCTCGTCGCGCAGCGCGGTGAAGTCGCCGAAGTGCGGGTAGACGCCGGCCAGGTACTCGGCGTCGCGGGTGTGCAGTTTGCCCCAGTGCGGCCGGCCCTGATGGGCGGTCATCAGCTGTTCGACGCCGGTGAAGTAGCCCTGGTCGGCGGTGCCCCGGTAGAGGTGGACGGCGATGTAGGCGCTGTCCCGGCCGGAGGCGGTGGAGAGCCAGAGGTCGTCGGCGGGGGCGAAGCGCACCTCGACCGGGAAGCTGACCTTCCAGTCGGAGCGCTCGACCAGGGCCTTCAGCTCGCGCAGCACCTCGCCGACGGCCGCGCGCGGCACCGCGTACTCCATCTCCACGAAGCGGACCTTGCGCGGGCTGGTGAACACCTTGTAGGCGGTGTCGGTGAAGCTGCGCTCGGACCAGGCCCGGCTGGCCAGCGAGGCGATCGAGGGGATCGAGCCGGGGAAGCGCCGGCCGACCCGGCAGGCGCCCTCCCAGACGGTGTTGGAGAGGAAGTCGTCCTCCAGCCACTCCTTGAACCGGGGCAGCGGGGCGGCCGGGCCCTGGCTGCGGTTGTTGCGCTTGGTGGAGCAGCGGTCGGTGTGCGGGAACCAGTAGAACTCGAAGTGCTCGTTGACGGCGGTGAGGTCGTCCAGGCGCTCCAGCACCTCGTCGAAGCCCATCGGCTGCTCGTGCGCGGTGAGCAGGAAGGCCGGCTCGACGCCGAAGGTGAGCGCGGTGATCACGCCGAGGGCGCCGAGGCCGAGCCGGCCGCCCTGGAAGAGCCGGGGGTTCTCGGTGGGGGAGCAGCGCTGGACGGTGCCGTCGGCGAGGACGATCTCCAGCGCGCGGATCTGGGCGGCCAGTGAGCCGGAGTCGCGGCCGGTGCCGTGGGTGCCGGTGCTGGTGGCGCCGGCCACGGTCTGGACCTCGATGTCGCCCATGTTGGTCAGGGAGAGGCCCTCGGCGGCGAGGACCCGGTTGAGCCGGTGCAGCGGGAGGCCGGACTCGACGGTGATGGTGCCGGCCTCGCGGTCGATCGCACGGACGGCGGTGAGTGCGTGCGGGCGGATCTGGACGCCGTCGCCGGCGGAGGCGATCGAGGTGAAGGAGTGGCCGGAGCCGACGGCCTTGACGGTGCGGCCCTGTTCGGCGGCCCGCAGGATCTCCTTGGCCAGCTCCTCCACGGTGCCGGGGGCGGCGGCCCGGGCGGGCCGGGCGCTCTGGTTGCCGGCCCAGTTGGTCCACCGGGTGGGCGTCGCGGTACTGGCCTGGGGCATTGCGCTGCCTCCTGCTCCGTGGCCGAACGGGTCGGCGCGGTCCGGGGCGGCGCGGCCGCCCTACCCGCGGGTAGGCCCGCGGGTAGGGCGAGAGATTAGTCAGTTCACCGTTCGGCGTCTACGGTCCGTTCGGCTCCTTCGACGGCGGCCTCGGTGCCGGGTTCGGCGGTCAGTCCGGCCCGCAGCCGGCCGAGGCCGGCGAGGGCGGCGAGCACCCCGAGCAGGCCGGCGGCCATCGGCACCCAGTAACCGGCGGCGGCGCCGGAGGCGTCGATCACCCAGCCGCCGGCCGAGGAGCCGGCCGCGACGCCGAGGGCCAGGCCGGTGGTGGTCCAGGTCATGCCCTCGGTCAGCTGGGCGGCCGGGACGAGGCGCTCGACCAGGGCCATCGCGGTGATCAGGGTGGGGGAGATGGCGATGCCGGCGATCAGCAGCGCGGCGCCGACCACGATCAGCCCGCCCACGCCGTGCACCGCGTGGGCGACCAGCAGCAGGGGCACCATGCTGACCGCCATGAACAGGACGCCGACGAGGAAGCGCACCGCCATCGAGCCGGTGAGCTTGAGGGTTCCGAAGACCACCCCGGCCAGGCAGGAGCCGAGCGCCCACAGGGCGAGGATCACGCTGGAGACCGACTTGTGGCCCTGGGCCTCGGCGTAGGCGACGGTGACCACCTCGACCGAGCCGAAGATCGCGCCGGTGGCGACGAAGGTCAGGATCAGCACCTGGAGGCCGCGGTTGAGGATGACCGAGCCGCCCTCGTGCCGGGTGGCCGGATGGACCGGCGGCTCGGTGGAGCGCTGCCCGGCGAACAGCAGGACGCCGACGGCGAGGAAGATCGCGCCGAGCAGCAGGCCGGCCTCGGGGAAGACGGAGGTGGCCAGACCGATGGAGAGGATCGGGCCGACGATGAAGCAGACCTCGTCGACCACGGCCTCGAAGGAGTAGGCGGTGTGCAGCTTGCCGGTGTCGTCGCGGTAGAGGTGGGCCCAGCGGGCGCGGACCATCGCGCCGGTGCTCGGCATCACGCCCATGCCCGCGGCGAAGACGAACAGGGTCCAGTCCGGGGCCTCCAGCCGGGCGCAGAGCAGCAGGCCGGTGGCGGAAACGATGGTGAGCGCCATGGCGGGGACGATGATCCTGCGCTGGCCGTGCCGGTCGACCAGCCGGGAGACCTGCGGGCCGAGGACCGCGGCGGAGATCGCGAGGCAGGCCGAGACCAGGCCTGCCACCCCGTAGGAGCCTCTGAGCTGGGACAGCATGGTCACGATGCCGATCCCGGTCATGGAGATCGGCAGTCGGGATACGAAGCCGGTGGAGGAGAAGGCCAGAGTGCCGGGGGAGGCGAATATCTGGCGGTAGCTGGACAGCACGGGAGCTCCGGGCGGGGGAGTAAGGAACAAGGCTGGCGTACACAGCTTACGTATGTTGGCAAACGGTATTTTCCGGACAGCCGTGCGGCCCCGGCGGCGGCGCCCGGCCCCTCAGTGGCAGGATCGGTTCCATGTCCGACGCGCGCAAACCCTCCCCCTCCGGCGCCGCCCCGTACGACGCCCTGCTGCTGCTGTCCTTCGGCGGGCCCGAGGGCCCCGAGGACGTCGTCCCGTTCCTGGAGAACGTCACCCGCGGCCGCGGCATCCCCAAGGAGCGGCTGAAGGAGGTGGGCAGGCACTACTTCATGTTCGGCGGGGTCAGTCCGATCAACGGGCAGAACCGCGAGCTGCTCGCCGCGCTGCGCAAGGACTTCGCCGAGCACAGGCTGGAACTGCCGGTCTACTGGGGCAACCGGAACTGGGCGCCCTACCTGGTCGACACCCTGCGGGAGCTGGCCGCCGACGGCCACCGCCGGATCGCCGTGCTCGCCACCAGCGCCTACGCCGGCTACTCGGGCTGCCGCCAGTACCGGGAGAACCTGGCCGACGCGCTGGCCGCGCTCGCCGAGGAGGGCGCACCGGCCCTGCGGGTCGACAAGCTGCGGCACTTCTACAACCACCCGGGCTTCGTCGAGCCGATGATCGACGCCACCCTGGGCGCCCTGGACGAACTGCCCGAGGCCGTCCGGGCCGGCGCCCGGCTGGCGTTCACCACCCACTCCGTCCCGGACACCATGGCCGAGACCTCCGGCGCCCCGGACGACCCGGCGCGCGGCGAGCCCGGCGGCGCGTACGTCGCCCAGCACCTGGACGTGGCCCGGCTGATCGCCGCCGCCGTGGCCGAGCGCACCGGGGTGGCCGACCGGCCGTGGGAGCTGGTGTACCAGAGCCGCAGCGGGGCCCCGCACGTCCCGTGGCTGGAGCCCGACATCTGCGACCACCTGGAGGCCCAGCACGCCGGGGGCGCGCCCGCCGTGGTGATGGTCCCGATCGGCTTCGTCTCCGACCACATGGAGGTCAAGTACGACCTCGACACCGAGGCCGTCGCCAAGGCCGCCGAGCTCGGCCTGCCGGTGGCCCGGGCCGCCACCGTCGGCGCCGACCCCCGGTTCACCGCCGCGGTGCGCGAGCTCGTCCTGGAGCGGGCCGCCACCGAGCGCGGTGAGCGCGCGACCCGCTGCGCCCTCGGCACCCTCGGCCCCAGCCACGACGTGTGCGCGGTGGCCTGCTGCCCCAACCCGCGCGCCCCGCGCCCGGCCGCCGCCGAGCGCTGACCGCCCGTCCCGTCCGTGCCGGCCGCCCGTCCAGCCCGTTCCGTCACCCCGGAGGAGAACCCCGTGCCCACCCCCGCCCTGCCCGACGACGGGCTCCTCGACGACCTGCTGGAGGTCGCCCTGGACGCGGCCCGGCAGGCCGGCGCCCTGCTGCGCGACGGCCGCCCCGCCGACCTCGGCGTGGCCGGCACCAAGAGCAGCCCGGTCGACGTGGTCACCGAGATGGACCTCGCCTCCGAGAAGCTCGTCCTGGAGCTGATCACCGACCGCCGCCCGGAGGACGGCTACCTCGGGGAGGAGGGCGCCGAGCGGCCGGGCACCAGCGGGGTCCGCTGGGTCGTGGACCCGCTCGACGGAACGGTCAACTACCTTTACGGGCTGCCCTCCTGGGCGGTCAGCGTGGCTGCCGAGGTGGACGGCCGGGCGGTCGTCGGTGTGGTGTACGCCCCGGCCCGCGGCGAGCTGTTCCACGCCGTCCTGGGCCGCGGGGCCCGCCTCGACGGCCGGCCGGTCTCGGCCCGCCCGGCCCCGCCCTGGGGCCAGGCGCTGATCGCCACCGGCTTCAACTACGTCCAGCCGGTACGGGTCCGGCAGGCCGAGGTGCTGCTGGCGCTGATGCCGGAGGTGCGGGACATCCGCCGGGGCGGGGCGGCCGCGGTGGACCTGTGCGACGTCGCCGCCGGGCGGCTGGACGGCTACTACGAGCGGGGCCTGGCCCCCTGGGACCGGGCGGCCGGCTGCCTGATCGCCGCCGAGGCGGGCGCCCTGGTCGGCGGCCGTCCCGGGCACGGGCCGGACCGCGAGCTGACCGTGGCCGCTGCCCAGGGGGTGTACGAGCCGCTCCAGGAGCGGCTGGCCGCGCTGCGCGCCTGGGCGGACTGACCGGTTCGCCGTCCCGCCCCGGAACCCCGGGGG
>NZ_JBHVFE010000444.1:0-7362 GCF_042801945.1 Kitasatospora sp. NPDC057542 | reverse complement strand
AGTCCGGGGGGACTCGCTCCACGCCTCCCCCGGTCCTCCCCCGCGCCAGGCCCTCGACTACGCCAGCGCACTCCAGTACGGACAGCACACGTACGGCAGCGGCGGCGCGCAGCGGTCGACGCTTCCGGACAGCACCGGGCCCCGCTCCGAGCGGGCCACTCCGGGTGAGCCCGCGGTCAGTCCGGCCTCACCCGACTCGCCGAAGCTCAGCGCCAGCCGGTAGCCGTCCGGGGTGGTCGCGGCAACGCCCGGGCGGTCCCGGTCGGCGTTCAGCGAGGTGATCATCCAGCCGCGCCGCCGCCAGTGCCGCTCCACCACGTCCACCAGCACCGCCCGTCGGGGCAGCGAGACGACGGTGAGCAGGTCCCGGCCCCGGGTGACGTACCAGAGCAGATCCGACTCGCGCCCCGGCAGCGGCAGCCGCGCCCCCGCCCGCGCGGGTGCCCCCTGCCAGGCCGGCGCCGGACGGACGGCGTCCAGAGTGTCCTGGAGCAGCATCTCGCAGCGTTCGGCGGCGTCCAGCTGATCGACCGCCACCCCCGGTCCCGAACCCGACTCGGCCCCCGGCCGTCGGACCGGCGCGACCCGCGCACCGCCGGGGCCACCGCCCGGGCATCCGACGTTCAGTTCGGCACCACCTGACTGCACAGGGCCCTCCGTACTCCCCCCGGCGTTCAACCCGGGCAGGCATTCCGTCACTGCTTGGACGGCGGGCGGGTACCGGCAGTTCCCCACCCGGCCCCGTCCCTCACCGTTCCCACACTTCCATATTGCACTGCACGGTGCAGTTGAATCACTAACCTGCACTGTGTAGTTTACTTCTCGTGCCGGCCGGCCGGGCCGGACCCCCGACCGGCCGCCCCCGGCACGCCTTCTGACCCACCGTCGAGAGGATCCGCCATGCCCGCCATCACCGTCGGCACCGCCCGCATCCCGTACCGCGTCGTCGGCGAGGGCCCCGACACGCTCGTCCTGGTGCACGGCACCGGCCCCGGCTCCGCCATGTGGGACGGCCTGCTGGACGCCTTCACCGACCGCTACACCGTGCTGCTGCCCGACCTCTCCGGCAGCGAGGCCGCCGAGGACGACGGCGCTCCGCTCACCCTGGAGGCCATGGCCGCCCAGGTCGCCGCCGTGATCGAGGACGCCGGCCGCGGCCCCGCCGACGTCCTCGGCTTCTCGCTCGGCGCCGTCGTCGCCACCGCGACCGCCGCCCTGCACCCCGAGCGGGTCCGCCGCCTGGTCGCCGCCGCCGGCTGGATCAGCGCGGAACAGGACGAGTACCTGCGGCTCTCCATGGCCACCTGGCTCTCGCTCGCCGACCACCCCGCCGCGTTCGGCGGCTACGCCACCCTCACCGCCTTCAGCCGCGGCTTCCTCAACCGGATCGGGCGCGAGGCCGTCCAGGCCAACACCGCCTACATGCAGCCGACTCCGGGCACCCTGCGGCACATCGCCCTCAACCTCGGACTGGACCTCGGCCCGCTGCTCCCGCTCGTCCAGGCCCCCACCCTGGTGATCGGCTGCACCCAGGACGCCACCGTCCCGGTGGAGGACACCCGCCGACTGCACGCCGCCCTGCCCGGCAGCGCCTACGCCGAGTTCGACACCGGCCACATCGTGCTCGCCGAGCAGACCGAGGCGTTCACCGGCACCGTCCGGGGCTTCCTCCTTGCCGCCGCCTGACCTCGGCAGCGGCGCGTGGAGCACACCGCAGCCCGGGAGGCAAGCCCCGCTCCAGAAAGGCTGATTACCGCGCATGGTGACCCAAATCAAATTGACTGAACGTCAACTTCGAAGGCGAGACTGCCTTGTTGGCGACATTCGCAAGGAGACGACCATGCGCATACTTTTCACCGGCCCCGCCGCGGCCGGTCACCTCTACCCGATGGTGCCCACCGCTCAGGCGCTGCGCGCCGCCGGGCACGAGGTCCTGTTCGCCACCGGACAGCCGGTCGACCTGATCCGGCCCGCGGGCTTCCCGATCGTCGAGATCGGTGACGGCCGGGGCCTGCGGGAGATCATCGAGGAGCGCCTCGGCGGCAAGGTCCAGTACATCAACCACGACAGGACCCAGGAAGAGATCTTCGACATGGCGGCCGCGATGTTCGCGCACGCCACCCGCCCCGGCGTGGACGGCCTGCTGGCGGCCGCCACCGACTGGGGCGCCGACCTGCTCGTCCACGACTCCTGCCACGCCGCTCCCCCGCTGGTCGCCGCCCGGCTCAAGATCCCGTCGGTGGTGCACAACTTCGGCGCCAGCCCCGGCCGTTCCATGACCGAGCTGGTGGCCTCGCACGTGTCCGACCTGTACGAGGAGTGGGGCCTGGCCGGCCCGACCGTCACCGCGGCGCTCAACGTCGGCCCGCTCGGCGGCGACCCGGACGGCCTGGCGATGCGCTACGTCCCGTACAACGGCGGCGGTATCGTCCCGACCGAGTTCCTCCGCAAGCCCGAGCGCCCGCGGGCGGTCGTCACCCTGGGCACCGTGCTCTCCGAACTCGACGGCGTCCGCGCGGTGGTCCGCATGGTCGAGGCGGCGGCCGAGGTCGACGCCGACTTCCTGCTCGCGGTCGGCGACGCCGACCTCTCCCCGCTCGGCACCCTGCCCGCCAACGTCCGCAGCCTGCCCTGGGTCCCGCTCAACGAACTGCTCGGCCGCGCCGACGCGCTGATCCACCACGGCGGTTCGGGCACCATGCTGACCGCCCTCCAGGCCGGCCTGCCCCAGCTGCTGCTCCCGCAGGGAGCGGACCACTTCGTCAACGCCGACGCCCTCACCGCCACCGGCGCCGCCCTGAGCTCCGCCTCCGACGCCGTCGACGCCCCGCTGCTCACCCGCCTCCTCACCGACGCCGCGCTGCGCGACGCCGCCCACCGCCTGCAGGCCGACAACGCCGCCCTGCCCGCCCCGGCCGCCCTGGTCCCCGTCCTGGAGGACCTCGCCGCCCGCCGCTGATCCCTCCGCCGCCTCGGGCGGCAGCGGAACGACGCGCGACAGCCGCAGGTCGGCCGGCCTGCGGCTGTCGGCGGTACGGGCGGCGGCGGGGTGCTCCTCATGACGTCGAGGCCCGGAGCAGGGCGCGCAGCCCGGCGGTGTCGACGACGTGGGCCCGGGACGGGAGGACCCGGTGGAGCAGGACGTCGTGGACTCCGGGGTCCGGATCGGCGACGCCGTCGGACAGGACGTGGAGCCGGTAGTCGCGGTCGGCCGCGTCGATGACGGTGGACAGGACGGCGCCGCTGGTGCTGAGGCCGGAGACGACCAGGGTGGTGATGCCGCGCTCGCGCAGCTGCCGGTCGAGGTCGGTGGTGGACATGGCGCCGTGGCGGGTCTTGCGCACGACGATGTCCCCGTCCCGGGGCGCCAGGCGCTCGTGGACGGCGGCGGCGGGGTCCTCGTGGTGCATGGCGCGGTGTCGGGCCAGCGGGGCGAAGGACCTGTTGGCGGCCGGGACCGCGTCCCAGTCGGCCTCGGTGAAGCCGACGCGCACGTGGGCGATGGTGCCGCCCTCGGCGCGGACGTCGGCGATGGCGCCTGCCAGGCGGCCGAGCAGGGCCTCGCGGCCCCCGTCCTCGGGCAGCGCGGCCAGGATCGCGGGCTGGCAGTCCAGGACGAGAAGAGCGGTGTGCGCGGGGTCGAGTGCGGGCTGGGTGCTCATGCGGGTGTCCTCCGTGCTGATGATGTGCCTGGTACGGCATCCGGCCGCGTTCGGTCGGACCGGGTCCGGTCGGACCGGGGAAGCAGGAGCGGGGTGGCCAGGATGAGCAACCCCGCGACCGTGATGGCGGTGCGCGGGCCGGTGGCGTCGGCGAGCAGCCCGCCGAGCGCGGTGCAGACCGCGATGGACGCCTGCTGCCCGATCGACCAGGCCGACAGGGTGCGGGCGACCAGGTGCTTGGGCGTGCGTTCGAGCCGGTAGGTGGCGAGCACCGGGTTGAACAGGCTCATGTTGACGATGATCGCCAGCTCGACGGCCATCACGGTGACGAGGCCGACCACGCCGGGTCGGACGAAGGCCAGGCCGATCAGCCAGACGGCGCGCAGGGTACCGACGATCCGGAAGACCCGGTCCCGGCCGTAGCGCGCCACGACCCGCCGGGCCAGCCGGGAGCCGACCAGTCCGCCCAGGCAGGGGGCGGCGAAGGCGAGGCCGTACTGCCAAGGGGCAAAGCCGAGTTGGCGCAGCAGGAGGACGGCGAGCATCGGCTCGGTGGCCATGATCAGGCCGGCCACGAGCATGTTGTTGAGGTAGAGCGCCCGCAGACCGGGGTCGCCCATGATGTGGCGCCAGCCGTCGAGCACCGCGCCGGCCCGGACCGGGTTCCCGCCGGCCGGCCGCGGGGCCTCCTCCCGGCCGCGGATCGCGACGAGGCAAAGCGCGGAGAGCAGGTAGCTCAGCGCGTCGGCCACCACGGTGGTGACCGGCCCGAACCGGCCGATCGCCGCCCCGCCCAGCGGCGGCCCGACCGCGATGGAGCTCCAGTTCGTGGACTCGAACCGCGCGTTGGCCACGAGCAGGTCGTCCGGCCGGACGAGGGCCTTGAGGTAGGCACCACTGGCCGCGCCGAACGCGATCTTGGCCGCGGCGACCACGACCGAGACCACGAGCAGTTGGACGAAACCGAGCCATCCGAAGGCATAGGCGACCGGGATCGTCGCCATGGCCGCGAACCGGATCAGGTCCATCGCGACCATGACCGGGCGCTTGCGCCGGAACTCCACCCACGGCGCGAGCGGCACCGCGACCAGCGCGCCCACCGCGGGCCCCACCGCGGACAGCGCGGACACCTCGACGGGGCCGGCGTCCAGCGCCAGCACGGCGATCAGCGGCAGTGCCCCGAACCCCAGCCCGGACCCGTACGCGCTCACCGCGTACGCCGCCCACAGCCAGCCGAACCGCCTGCCCAGCCGTTTCCTGCCCACCATGCCCGGCGCGCTCCCCTCGACGTCCCGACCCCGACCGAACAAACCGAAGTTGACCAGTGCGAGCTAACCGGGCGGCGCAACAGCCGGTCAAACAACCGATTCACCCACCAGACACAACCATGGGTTGTTCACTAGGGTGGGTCGGCGTGGATCTCGAAGCAGTGCGCACCTTCGCCGCCATCGCGGAGGCCGGCCAGTTCCAGAAGGCCGCCGTCGACCTGGCGATCACCCAACAGGCCGTCTCCAAGCGCGTCGCCACACTGGAGCGCGACCTCGGTGTACGGCTGTTCACCCGCACCCCGCGCGGCGCCGAACTCACCATCGACGGGCAGGCGTTCCTGCCCCACGCCCGCGAGCTGCTGCGCGCCGCCGAGCGTGCGGTCGCGTCCGTGCGCACCGGCCGCCGCCCGCTGCGCGTCGACGTGATCGCCTCGCGCGGCGCGGCCTCGGGCCTGATGCGCGGCTTCCACCACGCCCACCCCGAGATCGACCTCGACGTGCTGATGCTGCTGGAGATCGAGACCGCCGTCGCCGCCATCCGCTCCGGCACGATCGACGCGTCCTTCCGCGCCGTCGCCATGCCCGGCCGACCACTGCCCGAGGACATCGAGTCCGTCCGGGTGCTCGACGAACCGCTCCAACTCCTCACCGGCCCCGCCCACGCGCTGGCGGGCACCAAGTCGGTGACCGTCGCCGAGCTGGTCGGCCACCGGATCTGGATGCCCGGCATCATTCCCGGCAGCGAATGGGGTGCCTACTACGACGACCTCGTCGCCGAGTTCGGCCTCACCATCGAGGCCACCGGCCCCAACTTCGGCTCCGACGCGCTCCTCGACACCATCGCCGACACCCCGGCCCTGGCCACCTTCATGAGCGAGCAGACCCGCCTCGTCTGGCCCGCCGGCCACGGCCTGCGCCGCATCCCGGTGACCGACCCGACGCCCGTCTACCCCCACTCACTCCTCTGGCACCGCGACAACCCCCACCCCGCCCTGCCCACCCTCCGCGCCCACCTCGCCACCACCGCGCCCACCCCCGACACCCCGGGAACCTGGACACCCGCCTGGGCGCTCCCCCGCTGACCACCCCACGGCGGACTCACCACCCGCCCCGGACAACACGAAAGCCGCAGGTCATGTGACCTGCGGCTTTCGGTATGGAGCGGGCGACGAGAATCGAACTCGCGCTCTAAGCTTGGGAAGCTCATGTTCTACCATTAAACTACGCCCGCCTGATGAGCCGTCAGAGACCGCTCGATCCAGTGTCACTGTACCCCATCTGCGACGGTGGTTGCACAGGGGGTCGGCGGACGCGGCGGAGCGCGGTGGGGCGGGTGTTGGGGGCGTACTGTTTGGGCCGCGTGCGAGTGCCCCGGTGGGTGGGGGTCGGGGCGGCGAGCCACGGTGAGGAATGTCCGGAACATCCCCTAATGTGACGCTGTCCTGGGGCTCGGCCGCCGGGGCGCGTGAGTACGGGTGAGTACTGGGTTAGGGATGGGAAGGGGATCGATGGAGCAGCGCGCCGTCGTTCGTTGTGCCGAGGGGCATCTGTTCAGCACCACCACGTTCCCGATGCAGAACCTCGGTCCGGGCCGGCTCGGGCCCGGGCGGTTGATCCGCTGTCCGCAGTGCGGACGGCTGCGGAGTTCGGTGCTGGCCGACGTGCGGGAGCTGTCGGAGCCGCAACTGGCGCGGGCGATGCGGCTGGAGGCCGCGGAGTTCCTGGCCTGACGGCGGACGGACGGGTAGCTGGGCCCCGGGCGGATTCGTCCGGGGCCCTTTCTTGCACGTAACCTCGAAGCGTGCTGCTCTCTGACAAGGACATCCGGACCGAAATCGACCTGGGCCGGGTCGTCGTCGACCCGTTCGACCCGGCGATGATCCAGCCGTCGAGTATCGACGTGCGCCTCGACCGCTTCTTCCGCGTGTTCGAGAACCACAAGTACCCCCACATCGACCCCTCCGAGGAGCAGCCGGACCTGACCCGGCTGGTCGAGCCGGAGGGCGACGAGGCGTTCATCCTCCACCCCGGCGAGTTCGTGCTGGCCTCGACGTACGAGGTCATCACGCTGCCCGAGGACGTCGCGTCCCGGCTGGAGGGCAAGTCGAGCCTGGGCCGGCTGGGCCTGCTCACCCACTCCACGGCCGGCTTCATCGACCCGGGCTTCAGCGGCCACGTGACCCTGGAGCTGTCGAACGTCGCGACGCTGCCGATCAAGCTGTACCCGGGCATGAAGATCGGGCAGCTGTGCCTGTTCCGGCTCTCCTCACCCTCGGAGCACCCGTACGGCTCGGAGCGCTACGGCTCGCGCTACCAGGGCCAGCGCGGCCCGACGCCCTCCCGCTCGTTCCTGAACTTCCACCGCACCAAGGTCTGACCGCAGGGCCCACGGAGCGCACGCACGACGGGCGGCCACCCCTCACCGCGAGGGG